>NZ_JAODZG010000019.1:0-68042 GCF_029835135.1 Stenotrophomonas sp. GD04145
CGTGTCTGCAAGCGTGAGTACCACGCGGTGTCAGCGCAGCACCTGCTCCACCAGCTGCACGTCCGCGCTCTGCAGCGGTTCGGCGGCATTGCGCGACAGCTGCACCTGGTAGGTGCCACCTTCAATCTTCCACTGGCGGGCCTGCGCATCGTAGTGGGCCAGGGTCTTCGGCTCGGCTTCGATACGGATGCGGCGCTGCTCACCCGGCTGCAACTGCACCTTGTCGTAGCCGATCAGCCGGATCGGCGTGCTGCTGCCCGCCGGCAGCTTCAGGTACAGCTGGGCCACGTCGGCACCGGCGCGCTTGCCGGTGTTGCGGATGTCCACGCTGGCGACCAGGCGCGAACCTTCCACGCTCACCTTCAGGTTGTCGTAGGCAAAGGAGGTGTAGGACAGGCCATGGCCGAAGGCGAAGGTCGGAGTCAGGCCCTTGGCGGCCATCCACTTGTAGCCGACGTTGGCGCCTTCGATATCGAAATCGAACACATCACCGAACGGTTTGGCCGGCTTGAAGCCCAGGCCATCGATATGCGGGCGCGGCAGCTGCGACTCGTCCGTCACCCAGGTCACCGGCAGGCGGCCGGATGGATTGGCCTGGCCGGTCAGCAGTGCGGCGATACCCTCGCCACCGCGGATGCCGGGATACCAGGCCTGCAGCATCGCCGGCACCTGCGCCAGCCACGGCGTGCGCACCGGGCCGTTGGTTTCCAGCACCAGCACGGTCTTCGGGTTGGCCTTGGCCACCGCCGAAATCAGCGCATCCTGGTTGTCCGGCAGCTGCATGTCCGGCAGATCCACCGATTCGGCGGCCCACTGCGTGGCGAACACGATGGCGACATCCGCCTGTGCGGCGGCCTTGGCTGCAGCCGCGGCATTGTTGCCGTCCACATACGCGATGGTGGCGTCCGGGCGCGCTGCACGCAGCGCCTCCAGTGGCGAGGACGGATGGAACATCACCGGGCCCGGCCAGGTGGTCGGCATCACGCCCGGCACCGCGTTGGTGCCCTTGGCGGTCACGCCCACCATCGACGAACCGCCACCACCGATCACGCCCTTGTCGGCATGGCCGCCGATGATGACGATGCGCTTCACGCTGTCGGCCAGCGGCAACAGGTTGCCTTCATTGCGCAGCAGCACGCTGCCCTCTTCCACCGTGCGCTGTGCCACGGCAAAACCGGCCTCGGCATCAACCTTCTGGTGCTGCGGCGGGTTGTCGAAGTTGCCGTGCAGGAACATCGTGCGCAGGATGCGCGCCACCATGTCGTTCAGGCGCGCCTGCGGCACCACGCCGCCGTGCACGGCCAGGCGCAGCGGCTCGTCGAAGAACACCGCCGCGTCGAACACTTCACCGGCCGACTGCTGGTCCAGGCCGGCCAGCGCCGCCTTCGAGCCACTGTGCACGCCACCCCAGTCGGACATCACGAAACCGGGGAACTTCCATTCCTGCTTCAGCACCTGGTTCATCAGGTAGCCGTTCTCGCAGCCGTAGGTACCGTTGATCTTGTTGTACGAGCACATCGCCACGCCCGGGCGGCCGGTCTCCAGCGCGATCTCGAAGGCCAGCAGGTCGGACTCGTGCATGGCCTGTTCGCCGATGCGTACGTCATGGAAGTTGCGGCGGGTCTCCATGTCGTTCAGCGCGAAGTGCTTCATTGAGGAGATCACGTGCTGGCTCTGCACGCCCTGGATCAACGCGCCGACCATCGAGCCTGCCAGCAGCGGATCTTCGCCGGCGTACTCGAAGTTGCGGCCGTTGCGCGGATCGCGCTGCAGGTTGACGCTGCCGGAAAGCAGGATGTTGAAACGCTGCTGCCAAGCCTCGCGGCCCATCGTCGCGCCGCCTGCGAAAGCCACTTCGCGGTTCCAGCTCGATGCGGTGGACGGGCCGGAGGGCATGGCGGTGGCGAAGTCGCCGGGCCGGATGCCGCCGGGGTTGGTCACACCGACGCCTGCGTCGGCCGACTGCTGCGAGGGAATGCCCAGGCGTGGCACGCCCGGCACGAAACCGGCCGAACCGACCGCGCCGTCCGGCAGCGGGCCGCCGTCCTTGCCCAGCCCGAAGTAGCTGTGCAGCATCTGGAATTTCTCATCCTCGGTCATCGCCTTCAGCAGCAGCGCAGCGCGGGCGTCGGCGTTGAGGGTGGTGTCCATCCACGGCGCATCGCCCCCCTTGTCGGCGGCATAGGCCAGGGTCAGCAGGGTCGCGCGCAGGGCGCTGCCCTCAACCTTGAACGGCGCACTGCTGGCGGCCTGGAAGCCATCGCTGAAGTAGCTGGCATCGGCTTCCGGGGCCACCCGCGCCGGATCGAAACCGGCAGCCTTGGCGGAATCGCCAGCAACAGCGCCGAGCAGCACCGCCGGCGCACCCAGCCGCGAACGCGACACCAGGGCCGGCAACTGCAGGGCACCCGCACCGGCATCGGTGTAGACCGCAACGGTGTGGCGACCGTCATCCAGGCGCAGGTAGTTCAGCCCCGGCTGGTCCGGGCCGGATTCCGCCGCGATCGGCAGCCGGGTCAGCACGGCCTGACCGCGCTGGGTCCGGCCATCGTCCTTCCCGGCGGCGATGAAGCGGTATTCGTAGCCCAGGCCATCAGCCAGCAGCTGCAGCGGATCGACCTGGTCGATGCTGCGCTGCACCTGCCGCACACTCACGGCATCCACCTGCAGGGATCCAAGCTGGGTGGCCAGGGCCGGCATCGCTTCGGCCGGCGGCGCCTGCTCCAGGGTCAACACGGTGAACGCGGCGGGATCGGCCCACGCCGGCGCGATGACGGCGGCGGACACGGCGAGGGACAGGGCAAGCGGCTTTGTAAACGTTTTCATCGACGGGCGTAATTCCGTTGCCAAGGCAATCGGTCCAGGGAAAATGCCGCCGAAGGGTGCAGCGTTCATGCCGTACAGGCGTTGCCGGGCAACACCTCAGGCCGGAGGGCGGACCGGTCTGCGCGCGGGACCCTCCTCCCGGCGTGACAACCTGCCTGCCCGGGCCACGCACGTGGCCCAACCTGTGAAGATTGTGCGAGGGCGTTCATGCCTGTCAACAGGACCTAAGGCACAGGCCAGCCCCTGCACGCCGGTTATCAGTCCATCACCGGCGGTCATCAGTGGGGTGCGCGGCGCTGCCGATAATGGAAGCCCCTGGCCACGGATCACGCCCATGAACGTACATCGCGACTTCGACCATCTCTGGCGCGACCGCTGTGACACCTCCAGCCAACGCAGCCCGCGCGTGCTGATCCGCGTATTCGTCGCTCCCGGCGAACTGGAGCGCAGTGTGGCGTTCTACGAGCAGCTGCAGGGTGTGGTCGCCGATGCCGGGTTTCCGTTTCCCGATGCAGGACTGCGCCTGGCCATGGTCGGTGCCTTCCTGCTGATCGAAGGCAGCGAGACCGCACTGGCACCCTTCACCTCGACCACGGGCACCCTGCTGGTCGACGATGTCCGGCCCTATCACGACAAACTGATCGCTGCCGGAGCCGAGATCATCTTCCCGCTGCAGATCGTCCCGACCGGTGCGGCGTTCAATGCGGTACATCCCGATGGCACCGTGGTCGAGTACGTGCACCATCGCCCGGATCCGCAGGGGCGGTGAGTGCGGGGCACGTTGATCGATGAACCGCGCCCGCTCTTCAGCAACCTGAAACGCGGCTCCCGAATTCATTAGTAATTCTACTCACGAGGCGAGTAGCATGTCCGGTCTCAGCCCTTGATACCGGCCTGTCGATACTCGCTCCATGCCAGCCGTTTCCGACAACTATTGTCGCTCTCAGCCAACCCCCACGCGTTTCCGGACGGTGGGCTGATGGGTGCGGTCATTGCCCTCGACCGTCTCCTGGACGGTCGCCAGCTATGGCGCGGTCCGGCGCGGCACGGCCCGGCCAGCGACCATCTGGCCAGTGGCCACCCCGCCCTGGATGCACGCCTGCCCGGGGGGGGATGGCCGGCCAGCGGGCTGTGCGAGGTGCTGCAGGGCGCGCCGGGTGTAGGCGAACTGGCGCTGGTCTGGCCGGCATTGGCAAAGCTGAGCCGCCGCGAGCGGCCGATCGTGCTGGTCGCGCCGCCTTACCGGCCGCATGCGCCGGCCTGGGCCGCGGCCGGGCTGGATCTGGCGCAGCTGCAGATCATCCAGGCCGGGCCGAAGCAGGCGCTGTGGGCCACCGAACAATGCCTGCGCTCGGCGGCCTGCGCGGCAGTGCTGTGCTGGCCACAGCAGGCCGACGACCGCGCCCTGCGCCGCCTGCAGGTAGCCGCCGACAGTGGCCAGTGCCTGGGCTTCGTGTTCCGCGAGGCGCGTGCAGCCCGCAACCCGTCCCCGGCCAGCCTGCGCCTGCAGCTCGACCACGGCCAGGTCCGGGTCCTGAAGTGCCGTGGCGGATTGCCGCCGGCACAGCCGCTGCCACTGGCCATCGCCCACTGAGGCGGCCGCATGGACTGGGCCTGCCTGTTGTTGCCGCAGCTGGCGCTGGATTGCGTGCTGCGCCTGCAAGCGGATCCGCAGCGGCCACTGGTGCTGCTGCAGGGGCCGGCGCAGCGTCGCGTGCTGCGCGCCGTCAGCCCTGCTGCGCGTGCAGCCGGCCTGCGTCCGGGCATGCTGTTGTCGGCCGCACAGGTACTGGTGCAGGACCTGCAGCTGCATGACTACGATCCGGCCACCGAGCTGCACACCCGCCAGTTGCTGGCCAGCTGGCTGTACGGCTTCAGTTCGCAGGTCAGCCTCGACTTTCCCCATGCCCTGGTCCTGGAGATCGGTGCCAGCCGTGCCCTGTTCGGCGATTGGCTGGCGATCGAGCGGCGCCTGCGTGATGGCCTGCATGAACTTGGATTCCGTCACCGCCTGGTCGCGGCGCCCAATCCCCATGCCGCACGGGTGCTGGCCAACGTGCATGATGGCCTCGGTATCGATGCAGGACAGTTGCCAGCCCTGTTGGCGCAGCTGCCCTTGCCGCGCAGCGGGTTGCCGGCCGATGCGGTGACCGTGCTTGGCCGCTCCGGGCTGCGTACGCTGGGGGCAGTGTTCGACCTGCCGCGCGAAAGCCTGGCGCGTCGCTTCGCGCCGGACGTGCTTCAGCAGCTGGACGCGCTGCGTGGCCTGCCCACCGCACCCCTGCGCTACTACCAGCCACCAGACCGTTTCGACGCACGCATCGAATTCGAGTACGAGATCGAATCCAGCCAGGCCCTGCTGTTTCCGCTGCGACGCCTGCTGCTGGATCTGGCGGCCTTCCTGTGCTCGCGCGATGGCGGCGTGCAGCGTTTCGACCTGCATTTCGAACACGACCTGCTGCCTGCCAGCGTGCTGACCATCGGCCTGCTCGCACCCGAGCGCGATGCCGCGCTGCTGTTCGAGATCGCCCGTAACCGCCTGGAGGCTTTCCCGCTGCCGGCGGGCAGCCGGGCCCTGCGCCTGCAGGCCGAACAGCTGCCACCCTTCGTGCCCGCCGCACGCGATCTGTTCGACACCCGCCCGGCACAGGCGATGCCGTGGACCCAGCTGCGCGAGCGCCTGCGTGCACGGCTCGGCGATGACGCCGTGCAGCCCCTTGCCGTGCAGGCCGACCATCGCCCCGAACGCGCCAGTGGCACCCAGGCACCCGCCAGGCCACCGGCGTACTGGCCGCTGCGCCCCGGCTGGTTGCTGGACACACCACAGGTGCTGCGTGACCCGCGGCTGCGCATCGTCACCGGGCCGGAGCGGATCGAATCAGGCTGGTGGGACCAGGCCGATGCGCGCCGTGACTACTACGTGGTGGAAACCGCACACGGCCAGCGCGGCTGGGCCTTCCGTGAGCGCAATGATCCACATGCACCGTGGATGCTGCACGGCTGGTTCGGCTGAACCACCATGCACGATGAGCTGCCCGGCTATGCCGAACTGCACTGCCTGTCGGCCTTCAGCTTCCAGCGCGGTGCCTCCACCGCCGAGGAACTGTTCGCACGTGCCCGCGGCCAGGGCTACCGCGCGCTGGCGATCACTGACGAGTGTTCGCTGGCTGGCATCGTGCGCGCCTGGCAGGCAGCGAAGACACAGGGCGTGGCGCTCATCGTCGGTGCCGAGTTCCAGGTCGAAGAGGGACCGAAGCTGGCGCTGCTGTGCACCGACCAGGCTGCCTACGCCGGGTTGTGCCAGTTGATCACCACCTGCCGGCGGCGGGCCGGCAAGGGCGAGTACCGCTGCCTGCGCGATGACCTGTCCGGCCTGCCCGACGGCCTGTTGTGCCTGTGGCTGGACCGGCAGCCCGCCGCCACCGATCTGCCACTGCTGCGCGCAGCCTTCAAGGACCGCCTGTGGCTGGCGGTGGAACTGCATCATGAGCACGACGACGCGCGCCGCCTGCAGCAGCTGCAGGCGTTCGGCGAACGCCACGGCCTGCCGCTGGTCGCCAGCGGCGATGTGCACATGCATGTGCGCCGCCGCCGCGCGCTGCAGGACACGCTGACCGCGATCCGTCACCGCTGCAGCGTGGCCGAAGCCGGCTGGCGCCTGTTCCCCAATGGCGAACGCCATCTGCGCCCGCGCACCGCGCTGGCCCGGTTGTACCCCCCTGAACTGCTGGCCGAGACCGTGCGCATCGCCGAGCGCTGCCACTTCACCCTGGACCAGTTGAAGTACACCTACCCGCGTGAACTGGTGCCGGAAGGTCATGACCCGGACAGCTGGTTGCGCGAGCTGGTGGAAGAAAAGATTCCCTGGCGCTGGCCGGAGGGCATCCAGGAACCACAGCGCAGGCAGATCGAGCACGAGCTGGCATTGATCAAGAAGAAGAACTATGCCTCCTACTTCCTCACCGTGCACGACATCGTGCGCTTCGCCCGCAGCCAGGACATCCTCTGCCAGGGCCGCGGCTCGGCCGCCAATTCAACGGTGTGCTTCGTACTGGGCGTGACCGAGATCGACCCCGCGCGCAGCAATCTGCTGTTCGAGCGCTTCATCTCCGCCGAGCGGAATGAACCACCGGATATCGATATCGATTTCGAGCATGAACGGCGCGAGGAAGTCCTGCAGTACGTGTTCAAGCGCTATGGCCGCGAACGCGCCGCGTTGACGGCGGTGGCGATCAGCTATCGCGGCCGCAGTGCGATCCGTGATGTCGCCCGCGCGCTGGGACTGCCGATGGACCAGGTCAATGAACTGGGCGCGGCGATGGACCATTGGGGTGGCAACATTCCGCTACCGGAAACCCTGCGCGAGCGCGGCTTCGACCCGGAGACGCCGCTGATGCGGCGACTGCTGTCATTGACCGCCGAGCTGATCGACTTCCCGCGCCACCTGTCGCAGCATCCGGGCGGTTTCGTGATTTCCGAACACCCGCTGTCGACGCTGGTGCCGGTGGAGAACGCAGCGATGGCCGACCGCACCGTCATCCAGTGGGACAAGGACGATCTGGATGCCACAGGCCTGATGAAGGTCGACTGCCTGGCGCTGGGCATGCTCACCGCCATCCGCAAATGCCTGGCAATGCTGAAGCAGCATGGCCTGCACGAAGGACGCATGGATGCGATCCCGCCCAAGGATGCGAAGACCTTCGACATGATCTGCGCCGCCGACACCATCGGCGTGTTCCAGATCGAATCGCGCGCGCAGATGGCGATGCTGCCGCGCATGCAGCCGCGCACGTTCTATGACCTGGTGATCGAAGTCGCGATCGTGCGGCCCGGTCCGATCCAGGGCGACATGGTGCATCCCTATCTGGAGCGGCGGCGGATCCTGCGCGAACACGGCCCTGATACACTGAACGATCCACACAATCCGCTCTACCCACCGCAGCTGGAACGCGTGTTCGCACGTACGCTGGGCGTGCCATTGTTCCAGGAACAGGTGATGCAGCTGGCGGTGGATGCGGCCGGTTATACCCCGGGCGAGGCCGATGCCCTGCGCCGTTCGATGGCGGCCTGGAAGCGCCGCGGCGGGCTGGAACCGCATCGCGAGAAGCTGTTGGCCGGCATGCTGGAGAACGGCTTCAGTCGCGAATACGGCGAGCACCTGTTCGAGCAGATCAAGGGCTTCGGCGATTACGGCTTCCCGGAAAGCCACGCCGCCAGCTTCGCCCTGCTGACCTATAACAGCTGCTGGCTGAAGTGCCATCATCCGGCCGCGTTCACCGCCAGCCTGATCAACAGCCAGCCACTGGGGTTCTACAGCCCCGACCAGCTGCTGCAGGATGCGCGCCGGCACGGCATCATCGTGCTGCCGGTGGACGTGCGCCACAGCGACTGGGACTGCACGCTGGATTTCAGCAGGGGTCCCGCGGCGATCCGGCTGGGCCTGCGCCTGGTCGATGGCTGCAACGAACAGGTGGCACAGGCCATCATGCGCGAACGCGCGCGACGGCCATTCGACGATGTCGGCGATCTGTGCCAGCGCACCGTCCTGGACCGGCGCCATCAGGGCCTGCTGGCCGATGCCGGCGCGCTGCGCGGCCTCAGCGGGCATCGTCATCGTGCGCGCTGGGATGTCTCCGGCGTGGAAAACCGCCTGCCGCTGTTCGATCAGGCCCGCACCACCGCTGAAGCACGCGTGCCATTGCCGTTGCCCAGTGCGTGGGAAGACATGCAGGCCGACTACCGCAGCATCGGCACTACCCTGGGTCGCCATCCCATGTCATTCCTGCGCACGCAGCTGCGCAGCCGCGGCTGCCTCGACGCCGCACAACTGGCCAGCCACGGCCATGGCCGCCGCGTACGCATCGCCGGGCTGGTACGCATGCGCCAGCGTCCCCAGACCGCCAGCGGCGTCACCTTCCTTACCCTGGAAGATGAAACCGGCATGGTCAATGCCGTGGTCTGGCGGCACCTGGCCGACCGGCAGCACCGTGTACTGGTCGATACCCAGTTGATGCAGATCGACGGCCGCCTGGAGCGTGTCGATGGCGTGCAGCATGTGATCGTGCAACGCATGCACTGCCTGGATGAACTGCTGCAGGGCCTGCGCAGCCGAAGCCGCGACTTCCACTGAGGACACACCGCATCACACAGCGAACTGGTCATGGGCGGCCCGCTTCCGTTATCGTCGGCACATCCAAGGAAGGACGATCCGATGCCCCGTGCACTCACGCTGACCACGCTGCTGGTCTCCACCCTCGCCCTGCTCGTTTCCGGCTGGACTGCCTGGAGCCTGCATCGCAGCCAATCGCCGCAGCGGGTGATCGAAGCCCGGGGCCTGGTCATCCACGATGACGCCGGTCAGGCGCGGGTGATCCTGGGCGCCCCGGTGCCCGACCCGCGCAGTCGCGGCCAGGTGCAGGGAACACGTGCCAGCGCCCTGTCCGGCCTGGTTCTGCTGGGTCCGGACGGCTCCGAACGCGGCGGCTACGGCACGACCGACCACGGTGGCGAAGCCCTGCTGACGCTTGACGATGCAGCCGGCACCACCGAAGTGTTCAAGGTGGTCGCCAACCCCGACCGCGGCGCCAGCCTGATGGTCAAACACCAGAACAACACCGGCGCGATGCTCACCTCCTGGCAGGGCAAGCCGGAGTTGATGTTCGTGGATGACAGCGGGCAGTCCTACTACGTGCGCCCCGGCGTCAGTGCCGCGCCCTGAAGGACGCGGGTTCATCATCCCAGCACGGCCGCCAGGTCATCGGCCAGCTGTCGCTGCTGCGGTGTTCCCAGCGCCGCACAGGTGATGCGCAGGCCATGGCCGGGGGCGGAAACTGCGAACACTTCGCCTGCACGCACATGCCAGCCGCGGGCGGCCAGCGCCAGTACCTGCGGGCGGCTGTCATCCGGCAGCGGCAACCACAGGTTCAACCCCTCCATCGGCACGGCCTGCTGCACGCCCCGCGCCTGCAGCAGCATCTGCAGCGACTGCAACCGCTGCTGGTAACGCACGCCGGCCGATGCGATCTTCGCCCGCTGCGGGGCTGATTCCAGCACCGAGACCGCCGCATCCTGCAGCAGGTGGCTGACCCAGCCGGTTCCCGCTGCCAGCCGCAGGCGCAGCCGTATCGCGGTTTCTTCATCACAGGCCAGCCATGCCAGGCGCAGATCCGGGCCCAACGGCTTGGACAGCGAGCGCAGCAGTGCCCAGCGCCGGCCATCGACGGGCAGCACCGAGTGGTAGGCCTGCTGCGAGAGCAATGCGTAATGATCGTCGATCAGCACCGCCACCTGCGGGTAGCCGGCCAGCAGCTGGCGCAGTGCCCGCGCCCGTTTCGCATCCAAGCTGGCGCCGGTAGGATTGTGTGCGCGCGGCGTCAGCAATACCGCGCGTGCGCCAGCCTCCAGCGCCCGCCGCAGCGACGCCACCTGCATCCCATGCGTGTCCACCGCCACGGGCAGCGGCGTGTGGCCAGCGGCATTGAGCACGTTGAGGCTGCCAAGGAAGCAGGGATCCTCTACAGCGATGCGGTCGCCGGGCAGCAGCCAGGCAGCCAGCAGGCGTTCGATGCCATCGACGGCACCGTGGCTCAGCTCCAGGGCGTAGCCCTGCGGACAATCGGCATCCAGCGACGCACGTGCCAACCGCTGCAGGCGCGGGTCGACCGTACCCACGCCATACAGCCGAGGTGGCGCCGGTGCCAGGCGCAGGCTCGGCAACAGCCGTGGGTCCGGATTGCCACCTGCCAGATCGTGCAGCGCCAGCCCCGGCGGACTGCCTTCGCGCGCGACGGGGGCCGGCACGCCACGCACCGTGGTACCGCGCCGCCCCCCCGTACTGGCCAGGCCCGCCGCGTCCAGCCGCTTGTACGCGGCCGCCACCGTGTTGCGGTTGACGCCCAGCCGCTCGGCCAGCTCGCGTACCGGCGGCAGCACGCTGCCGGCGGTCAGCCGCCCGTCGCCGATGCCCTCGCGGATGCTTTCGAAGATCGATTCGGCACTGTGCCCGGTGATTTTCATTTTGTCCTATGCCAAAATAAATCTTGTCCTGTGCCAGTGTATCCCACCCTGGCCACCCTGCATTGGAGGTGCACGCATGCCCCTTGCCGCCGCCGACTGGCCCGTCGCCCGGTCCGTCGAACAGATCGCCACCAACCTGCTCACGGTGCGCCAGCGCATCGCGCTCGCCTGTGCCCGCGCGGGCCGCGACCCGAAGAGCGTGCGCCTGCTGCCGGTCAGCAAGACCGTGGATGAGGCGCGCATCCGCATGGCCGTGGCTGCCGGCTGCCATGAGCTGGGTGAGAACAAGGTGCAGGAGGCACAGCGCAAGGCCGAATCGATGGCCGACCTTGGCGTGCACTGGTCGGTGATCGGCCACCTGCAGACCAACAAGGCCCGCCATGTGGCGCGCTTCGCCAGTGAATTCCAGGCGCTGGACAGCCTGCGCGTGGCCGAAGCGCTGCAGCAGCGCCTGCTGCTGGAGGACCGCACTCTGGACGTGTTCGTGCAGGTCAACACCTCCGCCGAACCCAGCAAGTACGGCCTGGAGCCCGGCGCCGTCGACGCTTTCGTGCAGCAGTTGCCCATGTTCGACCGCCTGCGCGTACGCGGATTGATGACCCTGGCCATCTTCACTCCGGAGGTGGAACGCGTACGCGCCTGCTTCGTCCGCCTGCGCACGCTGCGCGACCAGCTGCAGCGCAGCGCGCCGACCGGCATCGACCTGTCGCAGCTGTCGATGGGCATGTCCGGCGACTTCGAGGTCGCCATCGAGGAGGGCGCCACCGTGGTCCGCGTCGGCCAGGCCATCTTCGGAGCACGCGCGACACCGGACAGCGCCTACTGGCCCACCCGTGGAGGGGCCGCATGAAGCACGCAGTCGTCCTGCAACACATCGCCTTCGAAGACCTCGGCACGCTGCAGCCGCTGCTGTTGGCCCAGGGCTGGCAGCTGCACGTGCTGCAGGCCGGCATCGATGCGCTTGACGCGGCCGAAGCGACTGATCTGCTGGTCGTACTGGGAGGCCCGGTCAGCGTCAACGATGGCCTGCTCTACCCCTTCCTGGCTGACAGCATCGCGCTGTTGCAACGGCGCCTGCACCTGCAGCGGCCGACCCTCGGCATCTGCCTGGGTGCGCAGCTGATGGCACGTGCGCTGGGGGCGGAGGTGGCGCCCAGCGGAGGCAAGGAAATCGGATTCGCGCCACTGCTGCTGACCGACGAGGGCCAGCGTTCTCCCCTGCTGGCATTGCAGGGCATTCCTGTGCTGCATTGGCATGGCGAAGCCTTCGAACTCCCGGACGGTGCGCACCGTCTTGCCAGCACACCCGCCTGCCGCCACCAGGCCTTTTCCATCGGGAAGCATGCACTGGCCCTGCAGTGCCACCCGGAACTGGACGCGCGGCAGTTCGAACGCTGGCTGATCGGCCACACGCTCGAGCTGGCCCAGGCGGGCATCGACCCGAACGATCTGCGCGCGCAGGCACGCCGCTATGGCGCCCCGCTGGCCGCAGCCGCGACTGCGATGTTCAACCACTGGCTGCAGGAACTACCGGAGAACGCACGATGAACTACCGCCTGCTGGTCCACCGTCACGGCGCCTACTGGGGTCATTTCGACTGCCAAGGGGCCGATGCGCTGCAACGCCTGGAGGCCATCGCCGCGCACCTGCCCAACGCAGCGGGATTCCAGCTGCAACGCCAGAAGGGCATTGGCGAAGAACGCATCCTGTCCAGCAGCGCCGAAGGCCTGCGCGTGCTCGCTGCACAGATCCAGTACCGCGACCTCTGACGCAGAGCGCGCTGCCGGCCCGGTTGCCTTCGATGCACCGGCACCATGGATGCAAATGATTCTCTTTTACTGTAAGGTGCAGGCGCTGCCCTTGCCGCCGCGGGCTGTTCCCTTTCCCAGTTGTAGCCCGCCCCGTGTCCACGCCTGTCGAACCGACGGATGTCGCGCATCTGTGCGCCGCCCATTACCGGCCGCTGCACGCCCACGTCCGCCGCAAACTCCCGCAACGCAGCGATGCCGATGACGTCGTCCAGGAGACCTGGCTGCGTGTCGTCAAGGTCGCCGCCAGTGGCCTGCTCAGCAATGGCCGCGCCTACCTGTACCGCGTCGCCCACAACCTGATCGCCGACCATTACCGGCAACGCCAGCGCCGCCGGGAAGACCCGCTGGACGAAGCCTCTCTGACCACCCTCGCCGATCCGGCGCCCCTGCCGGAACAACGCCTGCTCGATCTCGAACAACTGCGTCACCTTGACGCGATCATCGCCGCCCTGCCGCCGCGCTCGCGGCAGGTGTTCCTGCTGGCCCGGGTCGAACAGATGGCCTTGGCCGAAATCGGTCGCCAGCTCGGCATCAGCCGGCAGACCGTGCATGGACACCTGCTGCGCGCGCTGGTCGCGCTGCAACAGGTGCCCGGCCCATGAGCCAGGACACGATCGCACGCGAAGCCGCACGCTGGTGGCTCGACGGCCATGACGGTACGCGCGACGAGCGCGCGTTCGCCCACTGGTATCAGGCAGACCCGCGCCATGCAGCACAGTACCTGCACCTGCAGCAGCTGTGGCAGGCCGGTGCCGGCCTGCCCAGCCTGCAACGCCAGCAGCAGCGTCACCGCCGGCGCGCCCTGCGCGAGGCGGGCATCGGCGCCCTGCTGCTGTGCGTGCTGGGCCTGTCGCTCCGCCAGGACGCACCGCCGCCAGAACTGGTGCTGCGCACCACCGTCGGCGAGATCCGCGAGACACCCTTGCAGGACGGTTCGCGCGTCGTGCTGTCTCCGGGCAGCGAGGTGCGCGTCCGCATCGATGGGCAGCGCCGGCAGCTGCAGCTCAACAAGGGACAGGCCTGGTTCCAGGTTGCCGCCGATGCCGACCGGCCGTTCCAGGTGCGCACGCCGCATGGCAGGGTCACCGCGCTGGGCACCGCATTCGATGTCGCCGTGCAGAACGGCAGCAGCGTGGTGACCGTCACCGAACACCAGGTGCGGGTGGACAGCGGCAGCGGCAGCGGAGAGGCAAGCCAGGGCGAACAACTGCGCTTCGATGGCCAGACACCCGGCCCCCCGTCGGCCGCACCGGCAGGCATGCTCGCCTGGCGCGAGCGGCGCCTGCACTGGGTATCGGCACCATTGGAGGATGTCGCCCGGGGCCTGGACCGCTGGGACGGTGGGCACACCTGGATCATGGGCGCGCGCCTGCGCCAGCAGCGGGTCACCGTGCTGGGCAATGCCACCGGCGCCACCGGCACCCGCGACCAGCTCGCCCGGCAAATGCAGGTCCGCGTGCTGCGCATCGGTCCCGGACTGCAGCTGTGGCTGTCATCAACGCACGGCACCGGCCATGCACCCTGACATCGTCCCTGCCCGTGCGTCTTCCCAGGCTGACGACGCTCTGCGTCACTCCCTGGAGACCTCGATGCTGTCCCACCGCCCCCTTGTCCTGGCCTTGTCGCTGGCCTGCGCCAGCCCGGTTCCATTCCTGTCCGGCCATGCCCAGGCACAGACCGCAACCCGCCACTACGACCTGCCTGCACAGCCGCTGGCCGGCGCACTGGATGCCTACAGCCGGCTCACCGGCATCGATCTGGTGATCGGTGGCGCGCTGCCCCAGCGCCAGATGGCGCCCGCCCTGCGCGGCAACTTCGACGACAGGCAGGCGCTGTCACAATTGTTGGCCGGCACCGGCCTGCGGCCCCGCTTCATCGATGCACGGCGTGCCACCCTCGAGCCGGCGCCTGCCGAGTCCAGCGATGGCAGCCGCCGCACCGGTCCGTTGCGCGTGCAGGGCACTCCTGCACAGGGCCATGCGCCCGGCACCGGCGCCAGCCAGTACGTCCCCGCCACCCGCGATGGCTTCGCGCCAGCCGTTGGCAGTGAACGCGTGGCGATGGCCGAACGCCAGGAGGGCAACAGCCTGCTGCGCTCGATGCCCGGCACGCACAGCTTCCACTCGCGCAGCCAGCCCGGCCTCCAGGTCAACATCCGTGGCATGACCGGCGCCGGCCGCGTCAACACGATGATCGACGGTGTCACCCAGACCTTCCGCAACAACGCCGGGCACGGCTCCGGGGGCCCGTTCGCCTATGTCGATCCATTCCTGCTGGCCGGGGTGGATGTGCAGCGCGGTGCCGTCGCTGGCGGCGATGGCGCTGGCACCCTGGCCGGTACCGCCAACTTCCGCACGCTGGATATCGATGACCTGCTGGGTGAGAGCCGCGACTGGGGCCTGCGCGCCGGCTACCGGCACGGCGACAACGGCTATGGCAGTGGCCGCACCTTCGCCGGCGCCTGGCGCCACAGCGAGGAAGGCGGTGACCGCCAGTTCGGCCTGCTTGCGGCGGCCAGCAGCAGCCGCAGCAGCGAGTACGCGACCGCCAACGGGCAGAAGAACAGCGCCGACCCGGGCAGCCAGCACCCCAGAAGCTGGCTGCTCAAGGCCCGCCTGCAACCCAGTGAGCTGCACCGGCTGGACCTGAGCCACATGCGCTACGAGAACGACTTCTATCACAACTACCCGTGGCAGATTTCGGCACGCAACCAGCGCGCCAGCTATCACTACACGCCCTACACACCCTGGATCGACCTGCGCGCCAGCTTCGCCGCCAACAAGACGCGGCTGTTCTATCCGCCGGTGGAAGTGTCCAGCTACATCGGCCGGCGTACCCACAGCAGCCTGAGCAGCTGGAACATCGACAACACCAGCCGCTTCGAGATCGGCTCGCTGCAGGCACGCTGGAACACCGGCCTCAAGCACCAGTCGGACATTTTCGTTGCTGATACGCCCACCCTGCGCGGCGCCAACCCGCAGGGGCGCAGCCAGCTGGACAGCGTGTTCAGTACGCTCGAACTGCAGTACGGCATCTACGCACTGACCACCGGACTGCGCCAGGATCGCTACGGCATCCGCGGGCACATCCCGACCTGTTCGGATGTGCCGGGACAGTGCACCCGGATCAACGGCGGGGGCATCGACATCCACCGCCGCCAACATGCACTCAGTCCCAGCCTCTCGGTTTCGTTGCAGGCGACCGACTGGCTGCAGCTGTACGCCGAGGCCTCGCGGACGTCGCGGCCGCCACGCGTGCAGGAGATGTTCTTCGAGAAGATTCCGCTGGAAGGCATGAGCGATGCCGATGGCGTAGGCGCCAATCCATTCCTGCGCCGCGAACGCTCGCGCAACCTGCAGTTCGGCGCCAATCTCAGCACCGACTCGCTGCTGCGCGACGGCGACCTGGCCCAGTTGCGGGTAACCCGCTTCGACAACCGCATTCGCGACTACATCAAGCCGCAGTACCTGCTGATCGTGCATCCACCGGAAATCGAGCCCGTCGTGGTACCGATCGACAGCGACCCGCAGCTTTCGGCCTGGACCGATGCGCTGGATGTGGACGACTTCAGCGTCACCACCCGCTGGATGAACGACCCGGGCGTGGTGCGCATGCGTGGCATCGAGCTGGAGGCCCACTACGCCAGCGAGCACTATCACGCGACGCTGAGCTGGACACGATCACACACCAGCGCACCCACCATCGAGTTCGTCAACCTGGAAGACATCACCGCGCTTCCCGACCGCTACTGGACGCTGGACGTCGGCGGTCGCTGGTGGCAGCAGCGCGTGCAGGCCGGCGTGCGCGCCGAATACTCCGGCCCCACTGAGGAAGGCTACGACTTCTTCCAGACCCGCAAGACCCGCGGCACGGGTGTGCTGCTGGACTTCTACGCCAGCTTCAAGCCACAGGCCAGCACCACCGTATGGCTGAACATCGAAAACCTGCAAAACAAAGCCTATGACAACAATGCCTCGATCGACAGCATCTTCAGCCCGATCCTGGACCGCGGCAACGGCCGCGGCCGCACCGTCTCGATGGGCGTCAACGTGGCGTTCTAGCCGACGCTGGTTGCCGCTGTGCCTGCTTGCCGTGCTGGCGACCGGGCAGACCCAGTCGATGCCCGGCACGGTGATCGACCTGGCCAGCGGCCGGCCGTTGCAGGAAGCGGCGTTCGTGCAGCGCGTCGCCGCCGCCCGGCACCTGTTGCTGGGGGAACGCCATGACGTCGCCGCCGACCATGCCGCCGAACGCTGGCTGTTGCAGGCCCTGCACCAGCAGCGACCACAGGGTGCGCTGGTCCTGGAGATGATCGGCAGTGAACGCCAGCCCCGCCTGCAGCGCGTGCAGCGCTGGCTGGACAAGGGCAACCGTGCCGACGGGCAACACCTGCAGGAACTGCTGGGCTGGGACCCCCGTTGGCCGTGGTCGGCCTATGGCGGACTGGTGCAGGATGCCGCCGCTGCAGGCATCGCCCTGCACGGTGGCAACCTCTCGCGTGCGGAGGTCGACGCGCTGCTCGCTTCGTCGGCACCGGCGCGCTTCCCCGTGCCTGGCGCACGCCACCGCCTGTCGAACGTAGTGCTGGCCCAGCACGCCGACGCCGCACCGCTGCTGGAAGGCATGCTGGCCGTTCAGCAGGCCCGCGATTCGCGTATGGCGCAGGTACTGGCGGCCGCACAGACACCCGCGCTGCTGGTTGCCGGCCGCTGGCATGTGCTGCGCGGCACCGGCGTACCGGGCTATCTGCCCGCATCCACGCCTGCGCTGGTGGTCGCTCTGGCATCGGCAGAAGAAGCCATCGACGCCAGCGACGCCGACCTGCTGTGGGTGATCGCAGATGAGTGAACGCAGGCAACACTGGCAGGCAATGGCGATCACCGTTGGTATCCACCTGCTGCCGCTGCTGCTGCTCGTGCACTGGGTGGCAGCCCCGCCTACGCTGCCGCCGCCAGAGCAGGATGTGCGCATCAGCCTGCGCCTGCTTGCGCCGGCTGCACCGCCACAGCCTGTGGAGGAACGCCAGGCCGAACAGCCCAGCCAGGCGCAACAGGCGCGCGCCGCGCAGCCACGGAAATCGCCGCCGCCACCCGCGCCGACCCACGCGCGTGAAGGCGAACTGGCCGCCAGCGAGATCGCCGGCGCCGGCCGGCAACCCACGCGGGTCGCCCCACCTGCGCCCACGGCCGATGCCCGTCCTGCACCGGCATCGATCTCGGCCGCGCCGCCTGCTCCAGACGCCCCACCCGCGGACGTCCAGGCCGGCGCTGCGAGCGACCAGTGGGAAGCGCGGCTGATGGCACGACTGGAGCGATACCGCTACTACCCCTCCAGCGCTAGATCGCGGCGCCAGCAGGGCACCAGCTGGGTCCGCGCCAGCATCGACCGCGACGGACGCCTTCTGGCGCTGCGCCTGGAGCAGTCCAGCGGCCAGTCCCTGCTCGATGACGCGGCGCTGCAGACCTTCCGCCGCGCACAGCCGCTGCCACGCATTCCCGACGAAATGAAGGCGCCGCAGGAACTGGTGGTACCCGTGGAGTACTACCTGCGCTAGACGGTCCGCGCCTCCGCTTCGATCTCGGCCAACCACTGCCAGATGCGGCAACCGGATCAACGCGACGGTGCACCGGGCCCCCTCCTTGGCAGTCCTCCGCACCGCGTTGCGTGCGGAGGACCAGGGAACGGCTCAGGCCTTCAGCACTTCCACCTTGTACGAAACGGTCTCGCCGTCGTGCTCGATGATCAGTCCGTGCACGTCCGACTCGAAGCCCGGGAAGCGCGCATTCTGCTCGCGTGCGATGCGCAGCGACTCGATGATGGGCTCATCGCTGGCACCGAAGCGCTCGCCCGGCATGATGGTGGGAATGCCGGGCGGGTACGGCACCAGCATGGTCGCCGCGATGCGGCCACTGAGCTGTTCGATGTCCACCCGTTCGATTTCCCCCTTCACCAGATGGTTGTAGGCATCGGCCGGGGTCATCACCGGCGTCGGCAGGTCCACGTACATCTCGCGCATCACCCGGGCCACTGCGAACTCCTGGTTGAAGGCGTGCAGCGCATCGCAGAGGTCGCGCAGTCCCCAGCCGGCGTAGGCAACGGGATAGTCCGCCGCCAGCGTCGGCAGCGCCTGGCTCAGGGGGGCGTTGCGGTCATACAGCTCCTTGAACGCCATCAGCTCGGTGACCAGCGTGCTCCACTTGCCCTTGGTGATCCCCATCGAGAACAGGAACAGCACCGAGTAGAGGTTGGTCTTCTCCACAGTGATGCCACGACCCCACAGGAACTTGCTCAGCACCGCCGCTGGAATGCCCAGCCGGCCCATTCCGCCATCCATCGACAGGCCGGGGGTCAGCAGGGTCACCTTGATGGGATCGATCAGCACATAGTCGTCCACCAGATTCTCGAAACCATGCCAGTGCCCATCCGGCTGCAGGTACCACTCCTCCCGCTTGGCCACCATCGGCGCCGGCGTGTCGCCCTTGTCAAGGCTGCGCTCGACCTTGGTCGGCTGCCACACGCTGAACCACCAATCATCACGGCCGAGATCGTCGCGCACATGCAGCATGGCGCGCCGGAATGCGATCGCCTCGTCGTGCATCTCCTGCACCAGCGAGCGACCGGCCTCGCCTTCCATCATCTTCGACGCGACATCACAGGCAGCGATCACGCCGTAGTGCGGGCTGGTGGAGGTGTGCATCATGAACGATTCGTTGAAACGCTCGGCATCCAGATTGCGCTGTGCCGAGTTGCGCACATGGATCATCGAGGCCTGCGAGAACGCGGCAAGCAGCTTATGGGTGGAGTGCGTGGTGAAGATGATCGCATCCTGCTCGCGCGGCTTGCCCTTGGCCATGCCGTAGTGGTTCTCGTAGAAAGGATGGAATGCGGCGTAGGCATACCAGGCTTCATCGAAGTGCAGAAAGTCCACCGCACTGCCGATCTCGTCGGCGATCTTCTCGGCGTTGTAGCACAGGCCATCGTAGGTGGAGTTGGTGACCACTGCGATACGCGGCTTGGAGCCCGCCGTGTATGCCTTGCTCGCCAGCGGGTTCGCGGCGATGCGCTGCTGCAGCGATTCCGGAGTGAACTGGTCCAGGCTGATCGGGCCGATGATGCCGTGCGCGTTGCGGCTGGGCGTGAAGTACACGGGTACCGCGCCCGTCATGATCAGCGCATGCAGGAGCGACTTGTGGCAGTTGCGGTCGACGAACACCACATCGCCCCGCGCCACCGTGCCGTGCCATACGATCTTGTTGGCCGTGGAGGTGCCATTGGTCACGAAGAACGTATGGTCGGCGCCGAAGTTGCGGGCCGCTTCGTTCTCGGCGTCCTTGATCGGCCCGGTGTGGTCCAGCAGCGATCCCAGCTCCGGCACCGAGATCGACAGATCGCTGCGCAGCGTGTTCTCGCCATAGAACTGGTGGAATGCACGGCCAACCGGCGATTTGGTGAAGGCCACGCCACCGGCGTGGCCGGGCGTATGCCAGGAGTAGTTCGACTCGGCGGCATGATGGATCAGTGCCTTGAAGAACGGCGGCAGCAGGTGCTGCATGTAGTCTTCAGCGGCCCGCATCACCTGCCGGGAGATGAAGTTCTTGGTGTCCTCGAACAGGAAGATGAAGCCGTGGATGTACTTGAGCAGCTTGCTCGGTACCTTCTCGATGGTACGGCGCTCGCCATACAGGAAGACCGGCAGGTTCGCGCGGCGCGCACTCTGCTCGCGCAGGAACGCGGTCAGGCGCTGGAACTCGCCATCGACTTCCTCGCTTCCATCGATCGATATCAGCACGGCCGACGCCGCAACATAGGTGCGTGCTCCTGCGCGGGCATCATCCAGGTTCAACCCGCACAGCACGCGCTGGTCGTTGCTGCGCAGCTCTTCCACCAGAGCGCGGATCAGGATGCCGCCGATGCGTGGTGAGTCGTAATCACCGTCGATGACTATGACCGGATAGTCCAATGACTTGAAATACACGTTGTTTCTCCTTGTCCGAATCAGGAATGCTGCGCGCCGGCAGAAATCGCCGCCGCCTCGCGGGCACGCTGCCGCTGCTGGCGGCGCTCCTCGCTGAAGAAGGGATAGAACACGGTGATGAACAGGACGAACAGGAAGGCGTACTGCACGATCGTTCCCGACGAGCCATAGATCGCCCACAGGCAGTACACGACGGTGAGGCTGGTCAAGGTCCAGAACGCGCCGGTATGCACCAGGGTGTGCGAGCGTTCGACCACGAAGTAGCAGGCCACGCAGGAATAGATGTAGGGCAGCAGGGTCAGCACCACCGCGGCCGAGGTGATCACATCGAACTGCGCGGATGCCGTTTCCGAGGTGGAAGTGACCAGCACGGCCAGCGTCATCAGCACCGCCACGATCAGCACGCCCTTGACCGGCACGTCATCCTTGTTGGTTTTGCTGAAGATGCTCGGGAACAGGCCATCATCCGATGCGGCCTTCGCGCTCTGTGCGGTCAGCAGGATCCAGCCACCGAGCGAGCCGGCCGCACCGATGAACGCGCACAGGCTGACCAGCGCACCGCCCCAACCCCCCACGGCCTTGGCCGCCGCCAAGGCGAACGGCGCGTCCGAAGTCTGCAGTTCACCGTTGGGGACCATGCCCATGATCACCGACGAACTGGCGATGTAGGCGATGGCCGCAAGGAACACACCGGCCAGCGTAGCGCGCGCGACATTCTTCTCCGGGTTCTCGACCACGCCGGCGGTCACCGACGCTGACTCCACGCCGATGAACGCCCACAGCGTCAGTGCGGCTGCACTGGAGATCGCACCGAAGTTGGATTCACCGGAGACGTTGTAGGCCCCTTTGAAGATGTCGGCATCGAAGAAGAACCAGCCGAAGATGGCGATGCCCAGGATCGGCACCAGCGCGAAGCTGGTGGTGACGGTCTGCACGCGGCTGACGAAGGCCGGACCGATCACATTGGCGAAACTCAGCGCCCACACCAGCACCAGGACCGCGATGCAGCGCACCAGCGGCTCGGACAGGATCGGGAAGAAGTAGCTGAAGTAACCCACCGCCGCGATCGGGATGGCGACATTGCCGATCCAGTTGGCGAACCAGTAGATGGTATTGGTCTGGAAGCCCATGTAGGGGCCGAACCAGTCGCGCGCATAGGCATAGGGGCCGCCGGCCTTCGGGGCCAGCTTGCCCAGTTTGGCGAACACGAACGCCAACAGCAGCGCACCCGCCGTGGTGATCAGCCAGCCCCAGATCGAGGCGGTACCGATCTTGGCCAGGCTGGAGGGCAACAGGAATACGCCTGAGCCCATCATGTTGCCCGCGACGAGGAAGGTGGCTCCCACCACACCGATCTTCTTTGCTTCTGCCATGACAATCTCCTGTACCGGCATCAGCCCGGTTGCGCCGGGCATGGGGGTTGGCTGCGCTGGCGTGCTGCCGCTGGCGCCTACTTGATGAAGTTGTACTGCAGGCTGCCCTGCACTCTTACTGTGTCGCCGCGTGCACCGTCCTGCTGCTGCAGGCGGCCGTAAAGCAGCTCCATGCCCATCGTCCACGAGGGCGCGGGGCTCCAGATCAGGTTGAAGACGCCGTAACGGCTTTGCCGGAACGCGTCACTGGCAAGAGCGGCGTTCCGCTCCAGCGTGAGCTGTCCGAAAATCAGATTCGAGCGCCACAGATCGGACCAGTAATGGGTGTAACCGACGAAGCCGCCGTGCAGATCCAGTGCATCCAGACGACCGTCCGCGTCCACCACGGCATCCAGGCCGGAGCCGGTCAGATCAGCGGTGTAGCGGCTCAGGCCGCGGCCGCCCAGCACACCGAACAGCAGCAGGTCGCGCGTGCCCACGGAAGCAGAACCGCTGAACTGCAGGCCACCGGCGATGCGCCGGTCGCGCTGGTCCTGGCCGTCATAGGCCAGACTGCGGGCCACCGCACCCAGCTGCAGGTGGCCCCAATCGCGCTCCATGCGCGCGGTTACCGTGACATCCGGCAGCCGGTTCACCGCCGCCAGCGTCTCGCTGGCCCCGGCCAGTTCCGTCTCCGGGTCTTCGGCGGCGATCGTCAGCGTGCCGCCCCTGCCCAGCGCGAAGCTGTGGTGGATACCGGCCACCAGCAGGTAGCCAGCACCTCCCGGGCCCGCGAAATCCAGCGTATCGGGCAGGCTGTCGGCATCCATGAAGCTGGAGTAGCCATAACCGGCATAGGTATTGCCAAGCTGCCCATAGGCGTGGCGCAGGCGGAACTGGTATCCATCGCTGCTGCCGAAGAAATCATTCTCCAGATAGAAGCGCAGGTTGCCGTGCGTGGTCGGCCGGCGCGCCTCGAAGCTGAACCGCGTCTGCTTGGCGTGGATGTTGAAGTTGGAAACATCACGATGGCTGTCCCCTACCGGCATCGATGAAGGGATGAACTGGTCCTCGTCCCCCGCCCGGCGCGAGTCGGCGATGGCATCGAGCTTGGCATAGCCGCCGATGCGGATGACCGTGTCGGTTCCGGGGATGGCGAAGAAGCCTTTCAGATCCGCGTCGGTGGGGCTGGCAGCGTTGTCTGGACGCGAGGCGGCCGTCGACGGGTCCGCCACTGATTCGCGCGCCGGCAGCACCGGTTGCGCCACGCCGGGCACGCGGGTGGGCTGCAATGTGGCGGCCGTCGTCGCCGGAGCTGGGGACACGGGCGTAGGCGTAGCAGCAGGCACGACGCCCGCATCATGCCGCTCGAGCTGGTCCAGGCGTTGCTGCATGCCTTCCAGGGCCTGTCGCATCGCCGCAATCTCACGGCGCAGCGCCTGCGCGTCGTCGTCGGCAACCGCCTGCGCCTGCAGCGGCGCAGCGGCCAGCGCGGCCAGGCAGGCAAGACTCAGTACTGCCATGCGCATTGCATCCCCCGTGCACGAACACTCGCCACGCGATGCCGGACCGCACGCGTGCGCCGTCCTGGCTTCGCTCCGCCGTTGCTGGAAATACGGATACTGCGTTTACGACAGATGGCCGCCGGCAGGTTCGCACCGCCGATGAGGCAGCGACCGGAGCGGTCTGGGTAGCAAGCGCAGAGTGAGAGTGTCGTGAATTGCCATGCAGGCCTGTTCTGGGTAGAGCCCTGCGTGCGCAGCATTGCAGAAGCGATATCGCTGTATTTCATGCGTCACAGGCTAGTGCGCACGTCGTTTTTGGCCTTGATTGGAATCAAGGCACGATGCTTGATCTCAGTCACGATTCAGACGTGACGGCGAACAAGCACTGCGCAGCCGTTCACGTCGTCGTGGCCATGCAAACGCAGCAGGCCCGCACGTTTCCGTACGGGCCTGTCGATGACACCCTGCATGCAGGATCGCTTTTCAGCGTGGACCCAGCACCGTCTGCAGATCGGCACCCTGTGGAAGACCGGAGCGACGCTGCACCTGGCCCTGCGCATCCTGGAACAGGATGCCCGGCGTACCCTGGAAGCCCATCTCGATCATCAGGACCTGGTTGGCATCCAGCTTCCCCGCGATCTCGCGGCTGATGTTCGGCAGCGGTTTGATGCCACCGCGGTCGAACTGGCGCTCATTCTCCAGCAGCGCCGCGCTGGGGTCGCGTGCGGCCAGAATCGCGGCCGCCTTGGCCGGGCTGTCCTCGCGGATCACACCGACCATCACATGACGCAGCTGCACCTTGCCGGCATCCACCCATGGGCGTGCCGCCTCCCAGAACTTGTGGCAGTACGGGCAGTTGGCATCACTGAACGTGTAGACCACGCGCGGTGCGTCGGCCTTGCCATCCCGCACCCACGCACTGGCTTCCAGCTTGCTCCACATCTTGGCCGACATCGGCGCGGCCACCAGCTTTTCCACTGCATCAGCGGCGACATCGTTACCCTCGGCATCGAACAGACTGCCTACCACCACATGCTTGCCGTCCGCGGTCACGTAAGCGGCGGCAGGCTGCTGGCCACCGACCACGCCGGCAAAGCCGCGCAGCCCACCCGGTGCGTCGAACTCGGCGACGACCTCGAAACCATGCTTCTCGATGCCCTTCAGGACCGCCGGGCGATCCCCCTTGGCAGCGGAGGCCGGCGCACCGGCTGCCGGCGCAGCTCCTGCCTTGCCCGGTGGCGTCTGCGCCTGGCTGCAGGCGGCCAAGGCCAGCAGGGCCGGCAGCAACAGCACCGCAGGAACGGTGCGCAGGGAAATCAACGACATGGGAACTCCATAGTGGGATGCCAGCGCAGGCTACCGCAGCCGGCGCAGTTTGTGTTCAAGCCCTGCCATGGTCAGTTCACCCAGATGCAGCTCCTGCAGGCGTCCGTCAGCATCGAAGAACAGGGTGGAAGGATACGCCTGCACCCCGAGCGCCGCAGATGCGGCAGCATCGTCATCCAGCAGCACGTTGCGCAGCTGCAGGCGTTCGCCGGCAATGAAACCCTGGACCTCGTCCAGACTTTCTCCCTGATTGAGGAACACGAACCGCACATCGTCATGTGCGTCCTGCGCGGCTGCCAGCACGGGCATTTCACGTCGGCACGGACCACACCACGTTGCCCATAGATTCACGACCACGGGTTTCCCGCGGAACTGCTGCAGATCGATGACACGGCCCTGCAGGTCCATCACCTCCAGCCTGGGCAGCGGCATATGCCGCGCCTGCCACCCGGACACGCCGTGAGTGGCTGCGCCCCACAGCAGCGTACCTGCCAGCGCTGCTGCCAGTACCGGCCGGCGCAGCGCGGGATGTCCACGCAGCCGCCACAATCCCCACGCCAACGCAGCCATCAGCACGACGACCAGGTGGTATCCGCCATCGGTGATCTGCAGAACGCTCCATGGCGAGTCGCGATACAGCGCCGCATTGACGGCGACGAAGCTGATGCGGCCACACAGCAGCCCCACCAGCAGCATATCCAGCACCATGCCGGCCGCCGAAGGCTGCGGTCCCTGCGCACGGCGACCGGGCCAGAGCCGGGCGATCGTCATCGCAATCAGTACACAGATCAGAATCAGAACGACCGGCATCGGCACCGGCCCAACGCTGGACATCATTCCACCCACTCAACGATCGACTGACCGCATGGTCGAAGCGTCGCGCCTGCGATGCAAGCGCGACGACCGACCGTCAATCGTCAAGCCGCGCTGCGCCCCATCTGAATGCCCGGCGTCGGCGCCGGCGCCAATCCGCGCAGGCTCCCTGCCACGGAGGGCAGCAGCGGGCGTTCGCGGCGCTTGTTGCTGACGTGACGTCGATAGTTCGCCGGCGTCATGCCGACGATGCGCAGGAACAGACGCCGGAACGCACTCTGATCGGCATAGCCGACCCCCCAGGCCACCTCATCGATACCCGCCCCCTGCTGCAGCAATGTCTGCGCCTTGGCCACCCGCAGTCGCTGGCAGTATTCGATCGGACGCAGCCCGGTCGCTCTGAGGAAGCGGCGCTGCAGAGTGCGCGGCTCCAGCCCGGCCACTTCGCAGATCGAAGCAAGCGTGGCGCCGCGCGCCGCCGTGGTGTGCAGCCAGCGCTGGGCCTTCAGCACGTCGCGGTCCCCATGGGCGAAGTTGGCGCTGAAGCGCTCCAGATCCTGCTGGATCGGTTCCGGAACGGTGATCGCGAGCTGCGTGGCCACCGCGCTGGCCACGCCTTGACCGAACAGCCGGTGCAGCAGTCGCAGGCCGAGAAAGCGCCATGCCTGCACACCTGCGACGGTCAGCAGATCACCATCGTCCACCAGTGCGCGTTCGCTGGGTACCCAGCTGACAGCCTGCGCCACCAGTCCGGGATGGCGGCTGAGATCCGGACCCGACACGGTCCGGCCCGCCAGCAGGCCGGCCCGGGCCAATACGCTCACCCCATCCGCCGCGGCCGCCAGCAGACTGCCGCCGTCGTAGTGCGCACGGAGCCAGTCGAGCAGGATTTCATCGGTACGAAGAGAGGCCGTCGAACTGACCTGGCCCGGAACCGCGATCACCGCGGGAATGGCCGCGTCCAGCATGTCCGCGCCCGCGATGCGATGTACCCCGCTGCGGCTGGCCGGCACGATCCAGCGGGTCACCAGCACCCGCTTGAACGGGCGCCGCTGCTGCTGCGCCACGCGGTTGGCCACATGTGCCATTTCAGCCAGTACCGATGCTGCCGACGGGTCGCCACCGGGGTACTCGACCACCCCCACTTCAACGAACCCCTCGCTCCTGATTCCCTCCACGGTGCACCTCCTCGGTTCTGGCCAGCGAATGACCGGTTCAGGTGCAGGGTAGAAAGTGCTCCATCGGCGAGGCTATGAAGAAAGTTGCAAAGTGCACTGGATGCGTATCTCACACATCGCATTGACCCTGGACCAGACTCAAGGGTTCAGAATGGCGGCCGGAAACCCGAGAAATTCCGCCATGAACATTGGTCAGCTGGCGCGCCGGGCCGGCGTCCCGATCGATACGGTCCGCTACTACGAGCGCCAGCAGCTGTTGCCCACCGCGGCACGTTCGGCCGGTGGCTACCGCATCTCCGGCGAGCAGGACCTGCGTCGCCTGCGTTTCATCCGCCGTGCGAAGGCGCTGGGTTTCAGCCTGGAGGAGATCGCTGAACTGCTCGCACTGAGCGACCAGCACCAGCACGAGATGGGCAGCGTGCGTGACACCGCACGGACGCGCCTGCGCGACATCGAGCAGCGCATGAACGAACTGCAGCGCATGCATGCGGCACTGTCGCAACTGGTCGAGGCCTGCCCTGGCCACGGTGCGCTGGTGCACTGCCCGATCCTGGCGGCGCTGACCGAAGACGGCGAGTGACCAGGCACCCGGCGGAACGATGGCGCACCCGGCCGCGGACGTGAAGAAAAGTGCAACAAATGCTTGCCAACCCCAGGGGGCATCGCTATTATTTCGCTCCTCAGCGACGTGGGGCCATAGCTCAGCTGGGAGAGCGCCTGCATGGCATGCAGGAGGTCAGCGGTTCGATCCCGCTTGGCTCCACCAATCTTTCGGCATTAGGCCGTCGAAAGGTCGCTAAAGAACATTGATGAGAATTGCGTCCCCATCGTCTAGAGGCCTAGGACATCACCCTTTCACGGTGGCGACCGGGGTTCGAATCCCCGTGGGGACGCCACTCATCACGAACAACGAGGACCCGGCCGATAACCGGGTCTTTTTTGTTCACCGCCAACCGGCATTCAGGTTGTGGCGTCACGGTGGTCTCCCGGATCGTATGCGGGGCGCCGGAACGAAAAAAGCTCAAAAGGCTTCCACAAACGTGAACACGCAGGTATGATAGGCGGCTCGGTAACACGGGGCCATAGCTCAGCTGGGAGAGCGCCTGCATGGCATGCAGGAGGTCAGCGGTTCGATCCCGCTTGGCTCCACCACTTTCGACATTAGGCCGTCGAAAGTTCTACAACTTGAGGTTTTTCGTGCGTCCCCATCGTCTAGAGGCCTAGGACATCACCCTTTCACGGTGGCGACCGGGGTTCGAATCCCCGTGGGGACGCCAGTTTCAAAAGGACCCTGCTCCCGGCAGGCATCCTGGTTTCATGGGGCCATAGCTCAGCTGGGAGAGCGCCTGCATGGCATGCAGGAGGTCAGCGGTTCGATCCCGCTTGGCTCCACCACTTTCGACATCAGGCCGTCGAAGGTTCTACAACTTGAAGTTTTCGTGCGTCCCCATCGTCTAGAGGCCTAGGACATCACCCTTTCACGGTGGCGACCGGGGTTCGAATCCCCGTGGGGACGCCAATTTCTGAAAACCCCGGCTTCGGCCGGGGTTTTTCTTTTCAGAAGCGTCGATACATTCCGATCGAGGCTGGCGCCGTCGGCGCGAATCCGTACTGCGCATACAACCGATGTGCCTCGCCATCGGCGAGCAGGCTCACATAGGCCGAAGGCGGAAGGTTGGCCTGCATCCATTCGTCCAGACGCCGCATCACCTCCTTGCCCAGTCCCTGCCCCTGCAACGGCGGCAGCACGGCGATATCGCAGACCTGCAGGTGGCAGCCGCCATCGCCGACGATCCGGCCCATCGCCACCAGCTCACTGCCCTGATAGGCGCAGACACCGAACAGGGTATTGGGCAGCGCACGTGCAGCCGCTTCGGCGGTCTTGGCGCTGAGCCCGGCCAGCGCCCGGAGCTGGCAATAGGCCTCGACCGTGGGCACGCCTTCACGGAAATGGCAATGGGCAGGATCGTTCATGCGGAATCTCCCTGAGTGTCAGGCTATCCTGCCGCATCCGCGTCGCAGCCGCCGCGACCCACCCCGACAGATATCGCATGTGCTACTCCGCTTTGATCCGGGCCGACTACGCCAAGCTGGTGCGCGAGTTCGGTGCCGTGCTGTCGCTTGAGGAGTTCGCCGCGCTGTACGCGTACGACCCCGGCAAGAAGCAACCCAGGACGCCCAAGGCCATGGATGACGGCTTCGCTGGCGCGCGCACGGAGCTCGGCCGCGACATCGTGGCCCGGATCCAGCGGTGGCATGCACAGGAGCAGGCCACGCTGGAAGCCGAGCTGGCCCAGCAGCGCGAACGCCGCGACATCGCAAGCGCGACCCTGGCTACCCGTCCCACACTGAAGGCGCGCAACGAGCTGCGCATCGCCGGCAACCGCATCGATCGCGCGCAGACCCGGCTCGACGACCTGCATCGCGTGCAGCTGCTGCCCCGCGACAACCGCATTTTCCCCGGCACCTACGCGCCGGTGATGGTGAGCGAGAACGGGCAACGGGTGATCAAGCCGATGCGCTACCGGTGCCGTCTGCCGGATGCGCCCGCGCGCAACGACGTGCTCTATCCGGGCAGTTACAACGCCCGCCGTGACAGCCTGGAAGGCTACTGGCGCGGCGCTTTCGGGCAGCGTCATGGCGTGGTCGTCATCCAGGCCTTCTACGAGCACGTGTCCCGGCACGCGGTTGGCGGACGTGCGCCGGCCCCTGATGACAGGACGGGAGATGTGGTCCTTGAGTTCCGCCCCGACCCGCCCCGCGACCTGCTGGTAGCCTGCCTCTGGTCCGAGTGGGACGGCCCCGAAGGACGCCTCCTCTCATTTGCGACCATCACCGATACGCCGCCGGCCGATATCTCCGCCGCCGGCCATGATCGCGGCATCGTGCCGATCCGGCCCGAGCACCTCGATGCATGGCTCAATCCGGAACCTGGCGATCTGGCCAGCCAATACCGCATCCTCGACGATCGCGAGGAGATCCGTTACGTCTTCGAGGAGTCCGCCTGAGCACGCACTGCGGCCGGATCGTCCGGGCACCGCGCCTGGATCAGGCGCGGGCGCTGGAGTGCCCGACCGCGCGGGCCAGCGCCTGCGACAGCTCCGCGGACAGGTAGGGCTTGACCAGCAGCACACCCGACTGCATGGCCTGTGGCAGCTGCTCCGCCGACATGCCGGTCGCGAGCACGAAGGGCACGCCGCGGGCGGCCAGCGCCGCCGCGACCGGCTCACTGGTTTCCTGGTGGGCCAGGCGATAGTCCAGCAGCGCCACGTCCGGCGTGGTTTCTTCCAGCAGCCTCAGCGCTTCGCCGACGCTCGCAGCCAGCCCCACCACCTGTGCACCGGCCTGCACCAGTTGCATCTGCAGCAGGGCCGCGCTCATCTCGTCGTTCTCGACCACCAGTACCCGCAGGTCCTGCAACGCCGCCATCGATTCCCGCTCCTGTGCATATCACGCCGGCGCAGTATAGCGATCACGGGGGCAATGCCGGCAGATTCGGCCGCAATCGTCCCGCGCCGGGCAGCCTCTATGAAAGTGCGCTCGACCTCGGGTAAAATCACCCGCTGCCTGCCGGTGTGGCGGAATGGTATACGCAGCTGACTCAAAATCAGCCGGGGGCAACCCCATGAAGGTTCGAGTCCTTTCACCGGCACCATGCATCAAAGGCCAGGTCCACGACCTGGCCTTCTGCATTTCCGGCCCGTCACCTGCGTCGCCCCTCCCGCGCGGCGACCGCCCAGCGCCGCCGCCGTGCGCGCCGCAGCTGACAACGTTGCCAGCAGGCCAACGCTGCGGAATTCTTGCAAGGCGCACGCGCATCTGCCTATCGTGACTGGCCGTACCTGGGGGCGGGGGAATGCATGACGTTGCCGGCAGCACTGTTTTTTCTGGTCACGCATGCATTCGTCGTCGGCCTGGCAGGCCCTGGAGATCCGGTGGGTTCGTTCCTGATGTCGAGCGCCGCGCCGCTGCTGGCGGCCATGGCATGCGTGCGCCGTGCGCGTGACAGCCACGCCGCCTGCAAATGGAGGACCTTCGCTTTCGCCGTCAGCCTGTTTCCGGTCGCACTGCTGCCACTGCTGTTTCCAGGCATCACCGATGCCTGGCCGGCGCAGGTCGCACTGACATCGTTGATCCTCTACGTGTTCTATCGCATCCCGCTGACCTACGTGGCCGCCAGCGCCGACAGCCGGAACCGCCATGTCCGCAGCGTCGACCTGTCGATCATCGGTCTGCTCTGGCTGCTGTACTACACGCACGCGCAATCGACTGCGCAGCTGGATACCGCGCTGTGGACGCATGGCCTGAACCCCATCAGCACCACGCAGAACAGCCTGCTGTTCAGCTTCGCGCTGATCCGCTACCTGGCCGAGGACAACGCAGATCGCCGCGACTTCTTCCGCACCCTCACCCTGTTCCTGCTCGGCTACTTCCTGATCGAGCAGTACGTCAGCCGGTATCGGCCGCAGACTCCGGACGGCGGATGGGCAGATCTGCTCATCAGCGGCCTGTTCCTGCTGCTGGCGGTGATCGCCGGCAGTCCGCGGCGCAGGACCGCGCCGCCTGTCCCGCGCAACCTGCGGCGTTTCGTCGAGGCCAGCGTGCCGTTGATGCTGCCGCTTCTGCTGATGCTGGTCGCATTGCTGATGGCGCGCACGAACCAGACGATGGCAACGGTGGGCTTCATCGGCGCCATGCTGGGCTATGCACTGCGCAGCGTGCTGAGCCAGGTGGACATCCAACGCCAGCGCGACGAGCTGGCAGCGCTGGCCCGGCGTGATCCGCTGACCGGGCTGGGCAACCGCCGCAGTTTCGATGAATCGCTGCCCGGTGCCCAACGGCGCGCGCGGCGCCAGGGCCTGGGCCTGGCGGTGCTGATGATCGACATCGACCACTTCAAGCGCCTCAACGATACCTACGGGCACCCGGAGGGCGATCGCCGCCTGCAGGCGGTGGCCGCGATCATCGATGGCTGCCTGCAGCGCGGCGACGACCTGCTCGCCCGCTACGGCGGCGAGGAGTTCATCGCTGCGCTGCCTTCCTCCGACGTGGCCCATGCGATGGCCATGGGCGAGCGCATCCGCGTGGCGGTCGAAGACGCCGCGCTGCCGTCCGGCCCGTCCAGCGTAACCGTCAGCATCGGCGTGGCATGGTTGGCTGCCGATGCTCGGCAGGAACCGGACAGCGTGGTCGAACGTGCGGACCAGGCCCTGTACCGGGCCAAGCGCGCGGGCCGCAACTGCGTCCGCGGCGAGGCTTTGCCGGAACGTACAGCGGCCCCTGCCCTGCGCGCCTAGACCACGCGCAGGGTCGGCACGCCATGCTGCAGGGCAGCGCCGCCCGCCGCCCCCTGCACACGAAATCCGGCGACGGTCTGCAGCAGGTGGGCCGACTGTTCTTCCATGCTGCGCGCCGCGGCAGACGCTTCCTCGACCAGCGCCGCGTTCTGCTGGGTTCCCTGGTCGATCAGGTCCACCGCGTGGTTCATCTGCTGGATGTCATCGCTCTGCTGCTGCGACGCGCTGCTGATCTCGGTGACCAGGTCACTGACCCTGCGCACGTTGAGCACGATCTCGTCCATCGTGCGGCCAGCACTTTCCACCTGCGCCGTGCCCGCACCGACATTGGCCACCGATGCGTCGATCAGCTGCTTGATCTCCTTGGCGGCGCTGGCCGAGCGCTGCGAAAGTTCGCGGATCTCGGTGGCGACGACCGCGAACCCACGGCCGTGCTCGCCGGCACGGGCCGCCTCCACGGCAGCGTTCAGCGCCAGGATGTTGGTCTGGAATGCGATGCCGTCAATCACCCCGATGATGTCGACGATGCGACGCGAGGAGGCGTTGATCAAGGCCATCGTCGCCACCACCTCGTGCACCACGCTGCCGCCACGCGCAGCCACCTCCGCTGCGCCGCCGGCCAGCTGGCTTGCCTGGCGCGCATTGGCCGCCGTGCGCTGCACCGTATCGGCCAGGCCCTTCATGGACACGGCGGTTTCTTCCAGCGAGGCCGCCTGCTGTTCGGTGCGCTGCGACAGGTCGCTGTTGCCCTGCGCGATTTCGGTCGCGCCGACCGCGATGGTATCGGCAGCGAACTTGATCTGGCCGATGATGCCCGCCATGGCTTCGACCAGCGCGTTGACGCCATCGCACAGCTCGGCGATGGGGCCACTCTTGTCGGCAATGGCGACGGTTCGGGTCAGGTCGCCCTGCTTGGCCGCCGCCACGACCTCCCGGGTCTGCGCCACCGCACGCTGCATGGCGTGGTTCTCATGCACCTGCGCGGTGATGTCGGTAGCGTATTTGACGACTTTGAACGGCCTGCCGTTGCCATCCAGGATGGGGTTGTAGGAGGCCTGGATCCAGATCTCGCGGCCGCCCTTGCCGAGCCGCCGGTATTGCCCGGCGTCGTACTCGCCACGCCCGAGCTTCTCCCAGAACCGGCGGTACTCGGCGCTGCCGCGAAGCTCGGGCTCCACGAACAGCGCATGGTGTTGGCCGCGCACTTCTTCCAGGCTGTAGCCGGTGGCGGCGAGGAAGTTGGCGTTCGCCGAGAGAATGTGCCCGTCCAGGCTGAACTCGATCACCGCCTGCGACTTGTCGATGGCGGCAAGCTGCCCCGCCGAGTCGGCGGCCTGCAGCTTCTGCGCGGTGATGTCGGTCGCGAACTTGACGACCTTGAAGGGCCGGCCCTGCGGGTCCAGCACCGGGTTGTAGGAGGCCTGGATCCAGATTTCGCGCCCGCCCTTGCCCAGCCGTCGGTACTGTCCGGCGTCGAACTCGCCACGTCCCAGCCGGGCCCAGAAGTCCCGATACTCGGCGCTGGACGCCTGATCGGGATCGACGAACAGCGAATGATGCCTGCCCTGGATTTCGTCCAGACGATAACCCACCGCGTGCAGGAAGTTGTCGTTGGCCTGCAGGATGGTGCCATCCAGATCGAATTCGATCACCGCCTGCACGCGATGCAGTGCGGCCACCTGGGCGGCCAGTTCGGCGTGGCCGCGGTCGGTGTCGACCCTGCCGGGGCGAGGCTGTCCCGCCAGCGCCCCCAGCAGGGAACGCCACGGTGACCAACGGGTGTGCAGCTCGGCCGGCGCCTGCGCGCCCGCCGTGAGGCCTGGAATGAGCATTGTCTGATCCTCGGTGTCCGGTAAGCGGCTGCGATCCGTCAAGCGGGATGCCCGACGGCAACATCAATTGCTTGGACTACAGGTGCCGGCAGGCACCTCTCGAGCAACGGGCAAGAACATCTGGGGGCGGGTGCGATCGGTATCCGGGAGCGGCGGAACACACTGCGCGGGCCGCCCGACGGGGCAGCCTGGGGTCCTGCAGCGGGTGACGGGAGCGGGATCCAATGAGGTTATCGGCACCTCCGTTCCGGGCTTTAGGCCCCTCCGCAGCAGGCCCTGTCCAGCCCCCTCCCCCCTCTATAGCGCCTGACGGCGCCCGCGATGCAGCCTGCAACGAAAAGGTTGCCATGACCAACGGGGCTGTCGGCAAGGGGGTGGACGGGCAAGGATGCGCCCATCACGGACCGTCCATCGACACGGAGATCGCATGTTTTCACGCCTGGCTGCTCTTTTCGCCCTCGGCCTGTGCAGCAGCGGCGCGCTGGCCGCCGATGCAGGCCATCGGCCGAGTTTCAATCCCGCACAGCTCAAGGGCCCGCCCGCCGGCCGCGTCAACGAAGTGCTGGTGCTGGGCTCACCGCACCTGTCCGACCTTCCCCCGACCTTTCAGCCGGCAATGCTGGAGCCGTTGCTGCAGCGCCTGCAGGCATGGCGGCCGACGGCGATCGCGGTGGAGAACCTGTCCGGACTGCAATGCGATTTCATGCGCCGCAATCCCGCCCGCTATGCCGAGAGCGTGGAAAGTTACTGCGTCGATCCTGCACCTGCCCAGGCCGCCACCGGTCTGGATGTTCCAGCGGCCAATGCCGAAGTCGATCGCGTACTGGCGGCATGGCCCGCTACACCGACGCACGCACAGCGTCGCCGGCTGGCCGCACTGTTCCTGGCCGCAGGTGAGAACGGCTCTGCGCTGGTGCAGTGGCTGCGCCTGCCGGCGCAGGAGCGTCGCGCCGCAGACAGCCTGTCACCGCAACTGGTGCAGTTCCTCGACAAACGCGCCATGCGACGCAACGAAGTCAGCCTGATCGCGGCTGAGCTTGCCGCACGCCTGGGCCTGGAACGCCTGTGGGCAGTCGATGACCACACCGCTGATTCGCCCACGCCAGCGGCACTGGAGAAGGCGGCTGGCGAAGCCGTCATGAAGGCCTGGGACAATCCCGCCACCCAGGCACGACGGGCCGCCGATACGGCCCTGTACGCCGAACTCGGCAGCATGGACGGCCTGCTGGCGCTCTATCGGAACTACAACGCGCCCGACACCGTCGCCCGGGTCTACGACAGCGATTTCGGCGCAGCCCTGGTCGAACCATCGCCAGAAGGCTTCGGCCGCCGCTATGTCGGCTACTGGGAAACCCGCAACCTGCGCATGGTCGCCAACATGCGCGAGGTGCTGGGCCAGCACCCGGGCACCCGCATGCTGACCCTCGTCGGCGCCTCGCACAAGGGCTACTACGAGGCCTACCTCAACCAGATGCACGACGTGCGGCTGGTTGATGCCAACAGCGTGCTGGACTGAGCGCCAGGGCTAGCAGGGGGCCGGCGCATCGCCGCGCCGCGACCGCCACAGCAGCACGCAGGCGGCCACGATGGCACCCAGGGTCAGTATCAGCAGCACCACCACGCCGCCCTGCAGTGTGGGCAGCAGCGCCTGCGCCCGGGCATCGCCGTGCAGTTGCTCCAAACGCAGGCAGGCGGCTACCGCCAGCCACCAGCCGACCATTGCCGGCGCGAAGGCACGCAGGGCATCCGGGGTCCAGAAAGGCATGTCGTTCTCCAACGGGGATGGGTGTGCGCGAAGTATTCGCGGCCGCCCTCTCACAGACTGAGATCAGCCGCCACCGGCGTCGCTGTCCACGCCCTCGGCCGGCCATTCGCCGGCTTCCCCCTGCACCTGCACGTTGTTGCGTCCCATTGCCTTGGCCCTGTAGCACTGCGCATCGGCCGCCGCCACGGCCTGGTCCACCCCCATGCCGCCCAGCAGCGGTGCGATACCGATGCTGGCGCCCACCCGCAGGCGGTGCTGGTCCCAGGGAATGGAGAGGCTGGCCAGGGTCTGCAGCAGTTCGCCGCCGATCCGCGCCGCGCGGCGCGGCGTGCAGCCGGACAGGATCACCGCGAACTCGTCCCCGCCCAGCCGGGCCACCACGTCCGAATCGCGCACGCCGTGGCGCAGCACGCTGGCCACCGCCCACAGCACCGCATCGCCGGCCAGGTGGCCCCAGGTGTCGTTGACCGGCTTGAAGCGGTCCAGGTCGATGTACATCAGCGATGCCGCCTGGCCTGTCCGCTCGACCCGGGTGATGGCCTGCTGCAGATGGACTTCGAACCCCCGCCGGTTGCTCAGTTCGGTCAGCGGATCGATCTCCGCCAGCTGGCGCGCTTCGCGCTGCCGTGCACGCTGCTGGGTATCGTCGCGCAGCACCCACACCGCACCGCGCACATGGCCCTCATCGTCGCGCAGCCAGGCGCGGGTCAGGTCCACCGGCACCGTCGCCGTGCCCAGCCGCAGCAGCAGGTCGGCATGCAGGTCGACCGCGTTGCTTTCCGGGTCCAGCAGTACGGCCACGTCCAGCATCGAGCCGGGGGCGTACTCGGTGGTCAGTTGCAGCACGTCCTGCACCCTGTAGCCGGCCAGCGCCTGTGCGCCGTCGCCGGCCAGCATGCGCACGGCAGCGGCATTGGCATATTCGATGCGGCCCTCCAGGCTGACGCTCAGCACCAGGTCGGCGACGGCGTCGAGGGTGATGCGGCTGCGCTGCTCGCTTTCAAACAGGCGCTGTTCACTGCTGCGTTGTGCGCTGATGTCCTGGATCTGCGAGACGAAATGCACCGGCTCGCCGCGTTCGTTGCGCACCAGCGATACCGACAGCCGCGTCCAGATCACCCTGCCGTTGCGATCGAGAAAGCGCTTCTCCAGGTGGTAATGGCTGCACCGGCCCGCCAGCAGGTCCTGCACCAGGGCCAGGTCGGCCTGCAGATCGTCCGGGTGGGTCAGCCGCTGGAAATCGACCTGCAGCAGCTCCTCGCGCGCATAGCCCAGGATGCGACACAGCGCGTCATTGACATCCAGCCAGCGGCCTTCCAGCGAAACCAGCGCCATGCCAAGCGCAGCCGAGGTGAAGGCGCCTGCGAACTTCTCCGCCGCCATGCGTGCTTCCGCACGTGCCTGCAGGATCTCGGTGATATCGATGGCCATGCCGACATAGCCGATGCGCGTGCCATCGGCGCCGTCCATGCGGCTGATCGAAAGCCGCACCTGGCGTTGGCGGCCATCCTTGCGCAGCAGCGTCCATCGCCGCGAATAGGTCTGCCCTTCGGCATGCGCACTGAGGGCCTCGAACACGTCCGGCAGGTGACCCTGCGGGTCGGCCAGCGGTTGCAGCCAGGCCTTCAGCTCATCCGGCTCATGGAAGGCATCCAGCCGCCGCAGGCCGACCACCTCGGCGGCGCTGTAACCCAGCAGGCGCTGCGCCCCCGTGTTGAACAGGGTGATGGTGCCATCGGTATCGGTCGCGATCACCGCGACGTCGTCGGAGGCGTCCACCACCGACTGCAGGCGCTGGCGGCTCTCGGCCGCGTCCTGTCGTGCCTGCTGCAGCTCGGTGACGTCGGCGTGGGCACCAGCCATCCACAGCGGCCGCCCCTGACCGTCCCATTCGAACACGCGACCGCGGTCATGGACCCAGATCCACTGGCCGTTCTTGTGGCGCATGCGCACCAGGCAGGCGTAGTTGTCGCTGCGCCCGTCGAAATGCTCCTGCAGCGCGGTGTCCGACAGCGCGATGTCGTCCGGATGCACCAGTGCCGCGAAGGTCCTCTGGCAGATCGGCTCCAGCTCTTCCAGCCGGTAGCCGACGATTTCGGCCCAGCGCGCGTTGACCCGCATTTCGCCGGTCTGCACGTTCCACTCCCAGGTGCCGGCAGCGGTGCCTTCGATGATCATCGCAAGCCGCCGACGCTCTTCGGCCAGCGCATGCAGACGGCGTTCGAGCAGATCGTTGCTGTTGTTGCCCTGACCCGCCATCAAGCCCTTCTCCGTCCCGCGCAGGCGTGCACGGGCCGCAGCAATCCGCTGCAGCTGTCACGGAATCGGACGGGGCGTGCTGGCGTCATGGTCCTCCCCAGCGACAGCGGGTCGGCCACACGCCTCCCCAGATGCGCAAGTGTGCGCAATCACGGGGAAAATCGACAAGTCCCCCGTCCCGGTTCAACCGTGACGGGGGACACGCTCCTCAACTGCGCTTGGCGCGGGCGAAGGCTTCAGCCAGTGCGTTGTTGGCCGGGGCTGCCGATGGGGCGGGCCGACCGCCGTTGCCCTGGCCCCGGCCCGGGCTCCGGCCCGGCCCGCCTGCGTCACGCCGCGGCCCTTGTCCCTGACCACGCTCGTCACGGCTGCCGGGGCGGCTGGTGGCCTGGCCGGGGGTATCGTCCAGGCGCCGGGTCAGCGCGATGCGCTTGCGCGGCACATCCACCTCAAGCACCTTCACCTTGACGATATCGCCAGCCTTGACCACGTCGCGCGGGTCCTTCACGAAGGTGTCGGAGAGCGCCGAAATGTGGATCAGGCCGTCCTGGTGCACGCCGATATCGACAAAGGCACCAAACGCGGCGACGTTGCTGACCACGCCTTCCAGCACCATGCCCTCGCGCAGGTCCTTGATGTCTTCCACGCCCTCGGCGAAACGTGCGGCCTTGAACTCCGGGCGCGGGTCACGGCCGGGCTTTTCCAGCTCCCTGAGGATGTCGCGCACCGTCGGCACGCCGAAGGTCGCATCGGTGAACTGCTCGGCCTTCAGCCCACGCAGGAAGCTGCCATCGCCGATCAACGCCTTGATCGGGCGCTGGGTACTGGCGACGATGCGCTCGACCACCGGATAGGCTTCCGGATGCACGGCGGACGCGTCCAGCGGCTCGTCGCCGTCGGCAATGCGCAGGAAGCCGGCACACTGCTCGAAGGTCTTCTCACCCAGCCGGGCGACTTTCAGCAGGTCCTTGCGGCGCTTGAACGGACCATTGTCATCGCGATGGCGCACGATGTTCTCGGCCACCGTCGCCGACAGGCCGGACACACGCGACAACAGCGCGGCCGAGGCGGTGTTCACGTACACCCCGACCGCGTTCACGCAGTCCTCCACGCGTGCGTCCAGCGCGCGCGCCAGGCGGTACTGATCGACGTCATGCTGATACTGGCCCACGCCGATGGCCTTCGGTTCGATCTTGACCAGCTCGGCCAACGGATCCTGCAGGCGGCGCGCGATCGACACCGCGCCGCGCAGCGACACGTCCAGGTCCGGGAACTCCCTGGCTGCGAGCTCGGAAGCCGAGTACACCGAAGCACCGGCCTCACTGACCACCACCTTCTGCAGCTTCGGGTTGCCGACCGCCTTGATCGCTTCGCCGGCCAGCTTGTCGGTCTCGCGGCTGGCGGTGCCGTTGCCGATCGCGATCAGTTCCACGTTGTGCCGGGTACACAGCTGCCTGATCGTCTGCAGCGACTGCTCCCACTGGCGCCGGGGCTCGTGCGGATAGATCGTCTCGGTGGCGACCAGCTTGCCGGTGGCATCGACCACTGCGATCTTGCAGCCGGTGCGGATGCCTGGATCCAGCCCAAGCACGGTCTTCGGGCCCGCCGGCGCAGCCAGCAGCAGATCCTTCAGGTTGTCACCGAACACGGTGATCGCGTCCGCTTCGGCCTTTTCGCGGGCCTGGTTGAACAGATCCAGCAGCAGGTGCATGTGCAGCTTGGCACGCCAGGTCAGGCGGCAGGCATCGAGCAGCCAGCGGTCGGCGGCACGGCCCTGGTCGGCGATGCCGGCCTTGCGGGCCACGCGCCCCTCTGCGTACTGATGGCCTGCCTCGGCATCGCTGCCCGGGTCCAGCTCCAGGTACAGGATCTCCTCGCGACGCGCGCGGAACAGCGCCAGCAGGCGATGCGAGGGAATTTTCGCCAAGGCTTCGGCGTGCTCGAAATAGTCGCGGTACTTGGCGCCCTCGGTCTCCTTGCCCTCGGCCACGCGGGCGCGGATCACGCCGTGTTCGCCCAGCCAGGTGCGCAGTTCGCCCACCAGCGCGGCATCTTCCCCCCAGCGCTCCATCAGGATCGCCCGCGCGCCCTCCAGCGCCGCCTTGCTATCGGCCACGCCCTTGTCAGCATCGACAAAGCTGGCCGCGAAGGCCTGAGGGTCCTGCGTCGGATCGGCAAGCAGTCCATCGGCCAGCGGCTCCAGGCCGGCCTCGCGGGCAATCTGCGCACGGGTACGGCGCTTGGGCTTGTACGGCAGGTACAGGTCTTCCAGCCGGCTCTTGGTATCGGCGGCGAGGATGTCGTTGCGCAGTTCGTCGCTGAGCTTGCCCTGCTCGTCGATGCTGGCCAGCACCGCCGCACGGCGGTCTTCCAGTTCGCGCAGGTAGGTGAGGCGCACTTCGAGATTGCGCAGCTGGGTGTCGTCCAGGCCACCGGTCACTTCCTTGCGGTAGCGGGCGATGAACGGAACGCTGGCACCTTCGTCAAGCAGGCCGACCGCGGCGCGCACCTGGCTGGGCTGGGCACCGATTTCCTCGGCGATGGTCTGGGCGATCTGCTGGGCGAGCGCGCTCTGGGCGTTCTTGGCGTCGTGCATTGCTTCAGGTCTGTGCCGCGTTACGGGAAGACCCCATTCTGGCAATCCGCGACGGAGCCGGACAAGGCATTGACAGCAGACGGGGTTCAGCGGCGTGGCCGGTCTGGACGCCGGCATCCTGGCAAGGGGGGCTCGGACTGGCCCGGGGCTGGGATGCCGGCGCGGGCGCGCGATGGTGGGCGCGCCCTGCCGCGTGTTGCGAGGGTCAGCGGTAGTGGCGGGCGGCGCGCTGCATGACGATCTCGTCACGCATGCCTTCCAGTGCCATCAGCCTGACCTTGCCGACACCCTGCAGTTCCATGAACCGCTCGGTGTAGAACTCCGGCCCCAGCGCGGTGTCGGCGCGCGATTTGCTGAAGCCATAGGGCACCACGCCCTTCTCGCCATCCTTGCTACCACCGACATAGAGAACGATTGCCATGTGATGTATTCCTCCAAATTGCTACTGCTTACTGCACTCGATGAGCGATGCTGCGAGCCCATCGGAGAGGAGCTTACCGCGTCGTACCTGACTGGAACGTCACGCAGGCTAATGACGATCGGTTGCATGCAGATGACGGCGGGATCGCAGCAGAATGCTTACGCATCCTTAACTTCCAGCTAACGAATTTCCAAGGGAATTCCCGCCAACGGCGCCGCCCCTCGCGGGCGGTTGGGTGGCTTTCGGAAAGCCGGTTCACTGCGGGCTGGCCGGGTGGGTGGAACTGGCGGGGACGCCGTGAACCCGTCCCTGGGGGCTTAGCCGCGCCATCCATGGCGCGGATACCCCGCCAGCCCCACCCACCCGGCCGCTGACAGTTTGCTGCTGCGTCTACCACCTGCGGAAAAGAAAAAAGAAGAGCCGATCGCATTTCGTAGAGCCGAGCCCACGCTCGGCTGCTTTCAGGTCAGTCCACGAAGCCGAGCGCAGGCTCGGCTCTACACGAGCACGCGCAGCGGGCGACCCGCTTCTGCTGTTCTTTCTTCTTTTCCGTGGCTGGTGCAGGCCACAGCCCTCTGTCAGAGGGCGGTCGGGTTGGGGTCGCGGGGGTGTCCGCGGCATGGATGCCGCGGCCAGGACCGCGAACCCGACCCGACCGACCAGCCCGCCGGTTCTGCATCTAGCGACAAAGCATCGCTACCCACGAGGGGCTGTGCCGTTGGCTGCAGACTACGGCCACCAGCCGTGCCCGAACCGGGCGTAATGATCCGCCGCCCGCTCGAACGGGTTGCGCGCACTCACCCCGCCGCACAGCAGGTACACCGGCAGGTACAGCGGCCCCAGCACCAGGTACTGGTAGACGTGCGCGCGCTCATGGTCATCCAGCCGGATCAGCGGCTCCGCCCCCCACCCCGCCTGATGCGCATAGGTCCGGCACGGCATGGCCAGATCATGGCCGGTATGCAGGATCACGTTGCCCAGCGTGATCGCGCCGCCGGGCCCCCACGGCCAGCGATCGAACACCAGCGCGCACTCACGGCCGCTCCAGCGCACCGTCGCACCGCCCAGCAGCCCGGCCAGGCCTCCGACCAGGCCGATCAGCGAATTGGGAACGGTCCAGGCTGCACCCAGCACCTGCAAGGCACGCAGCCAGATCGGCCGGACCATGGCAGGACGGTTCAATCGGCCTCGTTGGGAATCAGCAGCCACAGGATCAGATAGACCAGGATGCCGGGGAATGCCGCCGATGCCAGCGACACCAGTACGAAGACCACCCGCAGCAGCGTGGAATTCCAGCCGAAGCGATGCGCGATGCCGCCCATCACCCCGGCGATCATCCGGTCGTTCAGCGAGCGCGACAACGTGCGGGGCGTGGTACTCATGGCGGATCCTCCTGGCAGTGCATAAAGCAGTCGAACAGGACTCGACTCTACACCGCCCCCCTGTCTACGGCGTGCGTTGGCGCAGCGCCTGCAGCCGGGCGCTGAACCATGCGGCCGACGCCTGCTCCGGTTGCCCGGGGCACTGGATGCGGTAGGCCTTGCCGCTCATGCTGCTCTGGGTAGCGGCGCGTTCGATGAACTGCTCGGCGCTGTCCACCAGGTCCTTCTTCAGCAGGTAGTCGTACTTGCGCTGCAGGTGCGCGCGCGCACTGCTGCCGTCGTACCAGCGGCCGTTGCGCTGGAAACGGCACTGGGAGCCGTCCAGGCTGGAGATCAGCTGCGCGATTTCGCCGCGCGCTACGGGGCCCGGGGCCGCAGGGGCCCATGCAGGGGTCAGCAGCAGCGCTGCAACCAGCAGTGATTTGTGCGACAGCATCCTTGGCTCCAGCCCGTCCAGAGCGCCTGAGACTAGCCCTTCCCATCCCGGGCCTTCAACCAGCCATCAATCGTGGCCGGCACTTCGCGCTGCGCCCGTCCGGACACATAGATTCCAATATGCCCCCCGCGGAAACTGGACTCGGTGTAGTCCTTCGTGCCCAGGCGCCCCCGCATCGCGCGCGACGCATCCGGTGGCACCAGATGGTCTTGTTCGGCATAGATGTTCAGCACGGGCAGGGTCACCTGCGACAGATCCACGGCTTCCTCGCCGATCCGCACCGTACCGCTCACCAGCGCGTTGTCCTGGTAGAACTGCTTGATGAAGTCGCGGAATGCCTCGCCCGCCAGATCCGGCGAATCGAAGATCCATTTCTCCATGCGCAGGAAATCCTCCAGCGCGGCCTTATCATCGAGGATGTCCAGCAGGCCCACGTACTTCTGCACGTTCAGGCGGAACGGCTTGAGCATCAGGTAACTGGCATTCATCAGGTCGGCCGGGATGTTGCCCAGCGTGTCCACCAGCAGGTCCACATCCACCTGCCGCGCCCAGTGCGAGAGCATGTTGTCGGCGGTGTGGAAATCAACGGGCGTCACCATGGTGATCAGCTTGCCCAGCTTCTGCCGGCGCAGCGCCGCATAGCACAGCGCGAACACACCGCCCTGGCAGATGCCGAGCAGGTCCACCGGGCCGCCGCTGCGCGCGCGCAGGGCATCCACCGCGCCCTCGATGTAGCGCAGCAGGTAGTCCTCCAGCGTCTGGAACCGTTCGGATCGATCCGGGTAGCCCCAGTCCAGCACGTACACGTCCTGCCCCAGTGCCAGCAGCTTCTGCACCAGCGAGCGATCGGCCTGCAGGTCAACCATGTAGGGGCGGTTGACCAGTGCGTAGACGATCAGCAGCGGCGTCCGCCGGATCGGTGCCTGTTCGCCGACGAAGCGATAGAGCACCACCTTGCCATCACGCCAGACTTCCTCGCGGGCGGTCACCCCGTAATCGACATCTTCCACCTGCGGCAGCAGCTTCAGCCCTTCCATCAGCTTGCGCTGCATGGCCAGGGTCTCCTGCATCAGATCATCGGCATTGAAGCCCAGAGGTCCCTTCATCGGTCATGTTTTCCGCGAGGAAGTACGGGAGGTCGCCTTCCTGGCTGGCGCACGCTTTGCAGCAGCCTTCTTGACTGCAGCCTTCGGCGCTGGCGCCGCCTTCTTCGCGGCCGCCCTGCGAGTGCCTGGCTTCACCCTGGCCGGGGCCGGCTGTGCGGCCGGATCCACCGTCGCCGTACCCGCCAGCACCGTCACCTGCGCCTGCAGGCGACGCAGGCTGCGCTCCAGCTCGGCAATGCGACGGTGCGCGGCATCCATTTCGGAACGGGTCGGCAGGCCGATCCGCTCGCTTACCTGCTCCACTTCGCGCTGCAGCCCAGCGCGCAGGCGCATCTGTGCGTTGCCGAGGTCGGCATAGACCTGCTGGAACGGCTCGGACAGGGCCACCTTGGCGTAAGCCTCTTCGGCCGCCTCGATCCACAGGTCGAACATCGCCCGCGCGCTGGTCAACTGGCTGCCGGGCTGCTCATGCTGGGCCAGCCGCTGCTCGAACAGGTCGAAGGCCTCGTCCAGCGCCTGCCGGATCTGTTCGACATAGGCGCGCGACTGCTGCTGGTAATCCTCCTGCGCGCGCAGCAGGGCCTGCCAGCGCGCCTGGTGTTCACGGCCGGGACCGAAGGCGGGGCTCTGCAGCCACGGGCCCGCCTGCAGCTGCCATTGCTGCAGCCAGTTGGCGAACTCCGGCAACGAACCGCCGGCCTGGGTGCTGCCGCGCGCGCCCTGCAGCATCCATTGCAGCAGGCCATCCCCCTGGCCCTGCACTGCCTCACGCCAGGCCTGTGCCACTTCTGCGCTGCTGGCATCGCGACCGGCGAAGCGGCTGGCGACCTCCTGCATCGTGCCGTACCAGCTGCCCGCCTGCTCGCGGAACCGGCGCACCGCGTCCTCCGGCGCTCCCGGCCCCTGCTCGGGCAGCATCTGGCTCCAGCCGTCAAACAGGCGCTGCCAGCTGCCCGCATCGCCGCTGCCCGGCGCACCGGCGGCGGAGGCGTGGCGCAGGGCATCGCCCCAAGCCCCGAAATACTGCCGGGCCAGAGTCTCGAAATCGCTGCTGCCGGCGTCATGGGCCGAACTGGTCATCGCAGGCCTCCGCAGGATGCCGTCATGGCTTGGGAATACGCAGGGTCTTGCTGATCATCAGCGACCCGGACAGGGCGAACAGCAGCACCATCGGATGCAACTGCCACGGACCCAGCTGCCATTGGCCAAGCCAGATGTCCGGGCCGATCGCGTCGGTACCCGCCGCGATCGCCAGCACGATCACCAGCACCAGGCTGGTCGGGATCGGGGTGCCCTCGAAAAACTTCACCTTGCCCTCGTCGCCGGCCAGCGCCTCGGCGGTCACGTTGTAGCGGGCCAGACGGCTGACGCCACAGCAGACGAAGTAGCTCAGTACCAGCCAGTCCCACCCGCCCTGCATGCCACAGGCATAGGCCAGCGCGGCCGGGGCCACGCCGAAGGAGATCACGTCGGACAGCGAATCCAGCTCGCGGCCCAGCGTCGAACTGGATTTGCGCCAGCGCGCGATGCGGCCGTCCAGCGCGTCGAAGATGAAGGCCAGCGGGATCAACGCCATGCCGAACAGCAGGTAGCCACGCTCGCCATCCTGCAGGAAGCGCATGGCGGCGAACACCGCGCCGGTGCCGCAGAAGGCGTTGGCCAGGGTGAACCAGTCCGCCAGCTGGAACTCGCGCAGCATCGAGAAGTGACGTTTCATGAAGTCTCACGGGGCATCAAGGGCCACAGGTTACCGCGAGCGCAGCCGCTGGCGACAGCACGGCCCGCGTTCCCCCTTCACCGGTCGCTCACGCATCGTCACCAGCGGTGAATTTTTCGCCACCCATCTTGACAGCCTAGGGGGGTGGCGCCTGTCGAGGCTTATCCACAAAGTTGCCCACGCGTAATCCACACCCCCTGTGGACAACCCGTTCTCACCGACTGCGACGGTGGACAATTGCTCATCACTTCTGGCGGGGTTTCCGCCCTTCCCAAGCCGGCTCTCTGGCGCTATGGTCAGCGGCGGACCCGCCGTCGCCACGTCCTGATCCCCTCACCGGACGATGCCGATGCTGGACGCAGCCACCCTGGCCGCTCAACTGCGGATGCCCCATGGCGACCACGCCCTGGACGTGGCCGACGCGATGAACCGCAGCAATGGCGGGCTCAACCAGGCCGCCATCCGCCTGCTCGCGACCGCTGCAGGCGAGAGCGTGCTGGAAATCGGCCCGGGCAATGGCGCGTTCGCGCCGCTGCTGCTGCAGGCGGCCAACAGCCGCTACCTCGGTATCGAACTGTCCACCGCCATGGTTGCGGCCGGCAACCAGCGACTGACCTCGGCCGGCCTGGGTGACCGCGCGGCGTTGCGCCATGGCGACGCCCACGCCCTGCCCGTCACCGATGCCTGCGTGGACGCGGCGCTGAGCGTAAACACCCTCTACTTCTGGCCGAACCTGGCGCCGGTGCTGGACGAACTGGCGCGGGTGCTGCGCCCTGGCGGCCGCCTGTGCCTGGCGTTCGGCGATGCCACCTTCATGCGCGGCCTGCCGTTTGCCTCGACCTTCCACCTGCACGAACTGGAGGCGGTGGAACGCGCGCTGCGGATCTCGGGCTTCCGTGTTTCGGCCTGGCGGGCACACCGTGAAACCGCGGAAGGCAACGATGGCCAGCAGCGCGAGAAGCACTTCCATCTGCTGCTGGCGCACCGGCAGTGATCGTTTTCCGTCGGGGATGGCCCGGCGCTACCTCAAGGATGCCGGCCCGGTAGCGCCGGGCCATGCCCGGCGGGCGCAGCGGCCAGGCGCCCAGGCGCTCAGCGGGCAATCCGGCGCCGCCAACCGGCGAAGCAGAACAGCTGCAGCACCAGCATCATCACCAGTCCCAGCGGCCAGGCCCACCACAGTCCCGCCAGGCCATGCCGCGCATGCAGCCAGGCCGCCAGCGGCAGTTCCAGCAGCACGATGGCCGCCATTCCGAGCAGCGCCGGCCACACGACCGTGCCGCTGCCGCGCATCACGCCCACCAGCACCGAGGCGCCGCCCATTGCCAGCACGCCCCAGGCCACCGTGCGCAGCTGCTCTGTCGCCAGCGCGCGTACGTCCGGTGCGTCCAGGATCAGGCCGACCAGCCACGGTGCCGACAGCATCACCAGCCCCACCACCGCAGCCAGCAGCCCGCCCCCCAGCCACGCACCGGTGCGGGCGATCGCAGGCAGCCGCGCCACGCGCCCTGCGCCCATCGCGTGCGCAGCCAGTACAGTGGCGGTGATGCCCAGCGACATCGCCGGCAGCTGCACCCAGCTCATCAGCTGGTTGACCGCGCCATAGGCGGCGGTCGCCAGGTAACCGTGCCGGTTGATCCAGCCCAGCAGTACGATTTCGGCAACGGCCAGGCTGAGCATCTGCAGCGACGACGGCACCCCGATCCGCAACATTGATCGCGCCGTGCCCGCATCCACGCGCACCGCACGCAGCAGATCACGATCGGGTGCCAGCGGATGCCCCTGTCGGCGCCAGCGCCACGACAGCCAGGCCAACGCCAGCGTGGAAGCCAGCACCGCGGAGAATGCGGCGCTGGCTGCTCCCATCCTCGGCAGGCCTGCAGCACCGACGATCAGCAAGGGTGTACACAGCAGGCCGATCAAGGTGGCGATCAGCAACGCGTGCAGCGGCGACATCGCATCGCCCACCGCGCGGCTGACCGACGTTGCCAGCCAGAGCAGGAAGATCACCGGCACGCCGCTCAGCATGATGCGCGCGTAGGCGATGGCCTCACCCAGGATCGGCGCCGGTGTGCCGAGCGCCTGCAGCAGCTGCGGTGCGAACAGGTTGCCGACCACCATCACCAGCAACGACACCGCCAGCATCAGTGCGATCGCCGTTCCGGCGACCCGCCGCACCCGCACCACATCACCGCACCCCCACGCCTGCCCGATCAGCACCGTGGCGCCCGTAGCCAGGCCCATTGCCAGGGCCAGCAACAGGAAGAACATCGGAAACACCGCTGCCGCTGCGGCCACCGCATGTGCACCGAGCAGGTGGCCGAGGTAGATGTTGTCGAGCGTCCCGGAGGCCAGCTGCAGAGCGTTGGTCAACAGCATCGGCAGCAACAACCCGAGATAGGCGCGCCACAGGGGGGGCGACACAGGCGCTGCGGACAGTGATAGGGGATTCATGGGCATTCCATGGGCAAAGCGTTGCGTTGCCCTGCCCGGCCAAGGGGCCAGCAGGAGACGCAGGTGGGAGGAGTAACGGCCCGCGGTCAGCGCGGCCGCTTGCATCTGCGGGGCGGCAGGTCAGTCGTCGGTGCTGCCGGCAGGTTCGTCGAAGGCCAGACGCAAAGCGTGGCTGCGTACGTCGACAGGCCAGCTTTCCAGCACAGCCTGCAGGCGCGCGCGGTCGTGCGCGAACAGCGCACGCGTGGCTTCCTCGAAGCCGGGCAGATCGCCGCCGATGGTCTGCAGGAAGTGATACGCGCGTTCGGCGTTGCGGCGCTGCCGGTCCAGATCGGCACTGGCCCGGCTGGCCGCTTCCACCAGCCGCCGCAGCGCCACCGAGGCGCCGCCCGGCTGTCCGGCCAGCCAGGTCCAATGACGCGGGAGCAGCGTGACCTCGCGCGCGACCACACCCAGTTTCGGTCGCCCGCGCCCGCGCGCCACCACCGGTTCATCGGTGGCCGCCGTCTGCACATCGGCGTCCGGGAGTGATGCCGGGAAGGCTTGGGCGATACGCGCCAGCAGCTGCGCGACGCTGCCACGCGTATCGAAATCCCGGGTCAGGCCGGTGGCGTTGTCGAACACCAGCAGCGGGCCGGCAGCCGCATCGGCACGCAGCTGCCTGAGCGCCAGCGCGGCGACGTCCGGCGTACCGGAAGCGACAAGTCGATGACCGTCGAAGCAGCTGAACGGCGGAAGGGGAGCATTGGACATGGCACGGGCACCGGGGCGATGCGGAAATATTACCCGGGCAATTTTATGGCGTCAATATCACCCGGGCATTAATCCGCACTGCCTCGACGCGGCTCACAGCCGGCTGAACGACCAGCTCTGCATGCGTCCGTCCTTGTACGGCATCACCCCGTGGAATGGACGCGGATCCGCATCGAACACCAGCGGCAGGAAATTGCGGTCGCCCTCCCACATCGGCAGCGTGTCGAGCTTGTCCAGGTCCACCCACTCCAACGTGCCCTCATGGTTACCGCCGTGCGGGCTGCCTTCAAAGCCGTCGATCACGAACACGAACCCGAACCAGTCCTCACCGTGCTTGCCGAAACCCGGCCAGCTGATGGTGCCGCGCAGACGCATCGAGGTACACGCGATGCCGGCTTCCTCTGCGATTTCGCGGCGCATGCCGGCTGCCACGTCCTCGCTCGGCTCGATCTTGCCCCCCAGGCCGTTGTACTTGCCCAGATGGTGGTCGCCGGGGCGGGTATTGCGATGGATCATCAGCACCTGGCGCCCGTCGGGCGAAAGCACATAGCCCAGGGTGGCGACGATCGGGGTATACGGCATGGCGGCATCCGGCGGCAGGTCAGCCCCGGATTATGGCCGATCAGCGCACCAGCGACAGGCGACGCTCGCCATCGGCTGCCGCGCTGCCGTCCGGATCGCGACGCAGGGTGGCCACGCCATGGCCACGCTCGGCCAGGTATTCCAGCCACTTGCCGAGGAAGGTGTTCATCCGCATGCGGTGGCTGATCAGTTCGGCCGGCGGCGGATACAGCCCCATGGTGTCCTGCCAGCGGCGGCCGACGTAGCAATGGGTGGTTTCAGCCTGGCGTGCGTCGCGGTACAGGCGCACATAGGCCGACGGGTCCGGCTCGCCGGTCACCGGGTCGGCCAGGTCGTAGGTCAGGCGCAGTTCGACGGTGTAGCGATGGCACTCGATCACGTCCAGACGCACATCCAGGCCATCACCCACCGAAGAGATGTAGCTGCCCGCAACCAGCTCGGCCGGTGCGAACAGACGCACCAGGTGCCGGTAGTTTTCCGCATACAGGCCCATGAGCCAGCTCAGCCGGCTCAGGCGGGGAATGCGTTCGGTTCGGGGCAAGGCTCGGGCCATGGGTCGATCCTACACGTTGGTGGTTCAACGTGGGGGCGGTTCACGCCGCAGCCAACCCACCGGCCGCGATCGTCCCTGTCCAGCCACGCGCCGACGGGTAGCGCCGGGGCATGCCCGGCGAGCACGCAGCGCAGCCATCAAGCGTGGCCCGGCATCGCCGGCGCCGCCGGGAGAGGATCAGTACATTTCGCGCTGCAGCCCCAGCGTGCCCAGCACCTTGCTGGAGATTTCCTCGATGGAGGTGTGCGTGGTGCTCAGGGTCGGAATCCTCTCCATGCGGAACATGGTCTCGGCCGCCGCCACTTCGCGCCGGCAGGTTTCCAGATTGGCGTAGCGTGAGTTCGGCCGGCGCTCCTGGCGGATCTGCTGCAGCCTGTCCGGGTCGATGGTCAGGCCGAACAGCTTGCGCCGGTAGTTGCGCAGCCGCGCCGGCAGGCGGTCGCTTTCCAGGTCTTCATCGGTCAGCGGATAGTTGGCTGCGCGCACTCCGTAGTGCAGGGCCAGGTAGATGCAGGTCGGGGTCTTGCCGGCCCGCGACACCGCCACCAGGATCACGTCGGCATCGTCGTAGTTCACCGCGATGCCGTCGTCATGGGTCAAGGCGAAGTTCATCGCATTGATGCGGCGGTGGTAGGTGTCGAAATCGACCATGCCGTGGGCCTGGCCGACCCGGGCCAGGCGCGGGCTGGACAGTTCCCGCTCCAGCGGCTCGATGAACGGCGCGAATACGTCCAGCATCAGCGCCCCGCTGTCGGCCAGGATCAGGCTCAGGCTCTGGTCCACGCAGGAGTTCACCACGATCGGCCGGACCTGGTAGCGCTCCCCCGCCGCCTGGATCCGGGCACAGGCTTCACGGGCCTTTTCAGGGTCATCGACGAACGACATGCGATCGGTAATGAAGCTGAACCCGGAGAACTGGGTCAGCAGGCTATGTCCAATGGTTTCAGCGGTGATACCGGTTCCATCGGAAACATAGAACACCGGGCGGATGGTCGACATGCGCGCTTTTACCCCCTACGAAGCCTAAAAAGGCCGCCAGCACAAGCTTGTGCCGACGGTACTCTGCCCGGCATCATATCGGCTTCTTCCTACGGACGCGGCCATTACAGCCCGCCTCGGGCGATGGCCAAACGGAGCATCGCGCTTGAACGAGAACATCCTGTGGTTGCACGAACTGCGTCTGGCCGACCTGGCCCGCGTAGGCGGCAAGAATTCGTCACTGGGCGAGATGATTGGCAATCTGGCCGGTCTGGGCGTGTCGGTGCCAGGCGGTTATGCCACCACCGCTGAAGCCTTCAAGGACTTCATCGCGCACAACGATCTGTCCAAGCGCATCTTCGACAAGCTGGCCACGCTGGACGTCGAGGACGTTACCGCGCTGACCGCGGCCGGCAAGGAAATCCGCAGCTGGGTGATCGATGCCCCGCTGCAGCCGCAGCTGGACCAGGACATCCGGGCCGCGTACGCCAAGCTGAGCGCCGAGAACGGTGGCGGCGACGTGGCCGTGGCGGTGCGCTCTTCGGCCACCGCCGAAGATCTGCCCGACGCCTCGTTCGCCGGCCAGCAGGAAACCTTCCTCAACGTCACCGGTGCCGACGATGTCGTGCACAAGGTCAAGGAAGTGTTCGCTTCGCTGTACAACGACCGCGCCATCGCCTACCGCGTACACCACGGCTTCAAGCATGAGGACGTGTTCCTGTCCGCCGGCGTGCAGCTGATGGTGCGCTCGGGCGTGGGTTCCTCCGGCGTGCTTTTCACCCTGGATACCGAATCGGGCTTCCGCGACGTGGTGTTCGTCACCTCGTCCTTCGGCCTGGGCGAAATGGTCGTGCAGGGCGCGGTCAACCCGGACGAGTACTACGTCTACAAGCCCACCCTGCAGGCCGGCAAGCCGGCGATCCTGCGCCGCTCGCTCGGCAGCAAGGCGATCCGCATGGTGTATTCGGACGTTCCCGGCGAGCGCGTCAGGATCGAGGACACTCCGGCCGAACTGCGCAACACCTTCTCGATCAGCGACGAGGACGTGCAGGAACTGGCCAAGCAGGCGCTGGTGATCGAAAAGCACTACGGCCGCCCGATGGATATCGAGTGGGCCAAGGACGGTGTCAGCGGCAAGCTGTTCATCGTGCAGGCGCGCCCGGAGACGGTGAAGTCGCGCAGCCACGCCACCCAGATCGAGCGCTTCGCGCTGACCGAGAAGGGCGGCAACGTGCTGGCTGAAGGCCGTGCCGTGGGCGCCAAGATCGGTTCGGGCGTGGCCCGCGTGGTGAAGACGCTGGACGACATGAACCGCGTGCAGCCGGGCGACGTGCTGATCGCCGACATGACCGACCCGGACTGGGAACCGGTGATGAAGCGCGCTTCGGCCATCGTCACCAACCGCGGTGGCCGTACCTGCCACGCCGCGATCATCGCCCGCGAGCTGGGCGTACCGGCCGTGGTCGGCTCGGGCAACGCCACCAAGGTCATCGAAGACGGCCAGCTGGTCACCGTCAGCTGTGCTGAAGGCGATACCGGCTTCATCTACGAAGGCAAGCTCGGCTTTGAGCGCACCACCACCGATCTGGGCAACATGCCGCCGGCTCCGCTGAAGATCATGATGAACGTGGCCAACCCGGAACGTGCCTTCGACTTCGGCCAGCTGCCGAACGCCGGCATCGGCCTGGCGCGCCTGGAAATGATCATCGCCAGCCACATCGGCATCCACCCGAACGCGCTGCTGGAGTACGACCGCCAGGACGCGGCAACGAAGAAGAAGATCGACGAGAAGATCGCCGGCTATGGCGACCCGGTCAGCTTCTACGTGGACCGACTGGCCGAGGGCATCGCCACCCTCACCGCGTCGGTCGCGCCGAACCCGGTGATCGTGCGCCTGTCGGACTTCAAGTCCAACGAGTACGCCAACCTGATCGGCGGCAGCAACTACGAGCCGCACGAAGAGAACCCGATGATCGGCTTCCGCGGCGCCAGCCGTTATGTCGATCCGAGCTTCTCGGCCGCCTTCGCGCTGGAGTGCAAGGCCGTGCTGCGCGTGCGCAACGAAATGGGCCTGGACAACCTGTGGGTCATGATTCCGTTCGTGCGCACCCTGGAAGAAGGCCGCAAGGTGGTGGAAGTCCTCGCCCAGAACGGCCTGAAGCAGGGCGAGAACGGCCTGAAGATCATCATGATGTGCGAAGTGCCGTCCAACGCGCTGCTCGCCGATGAGTTCCTGGAAATCTTCGACGGCTTCTCGATCGGCTCCAACGACCTGACCCAGCTCAGCCTGGGCCTGGACCGCGACTCGTCGATCGTCGCCCACCTGTTCGACGAACGTAACCCGGCCGTCAAGAAACTGCTGTCGATGGCGATCAAGTCGGCACGGGCCAAGGGCAAGTACGTCGGCATCTGTGGCCAGGGCCCGTCCGATCACCCGGACCTGGCCGAATGGCTGATGCAGGAAGGCATTGAATCGGTGTCGCTGAACCCGGACACCGTGGTGGATACCTGGCTGCGCCTGGCCAAGCTGAAGGCCAGCGCATGATGCGTTGAAGGCTGCAGGCTGACGTCGTTTTCATCGACGCCTGCCCATACTGCTGCTGCATGCAAGCCCCGCCTCTGCGGGGCTTGCTGTTTCTGGCGTGCTCGCACGCCCTGCCCTGCCCTGGCCCCCCCCCTTTCGCAGCAGAGGACCACCCGCATGATCGCCGCCGCACCCGCTACGCCCGCCACGTCATCCTGGTTCCACACCTTGAACTGGGAGCGACTGCTGGAGACCTATGGCGTGCCACTACTGGCCGCCATCGTGGTGCTGCTGGTCGGCCTGTGGGTGGCACGCCGCCTGTCCAACGCGATGCCGCGCGCGACCGCGCGAATGGGCGCCGACCCGATGCTGGGCAGCTTCCTGCGCAACGTGGTGTATGCGGCGTCGCTGGTGATCGTGGTGGTGCTGGCCATCGGCACGCTGGGCGTAAAGATCACCCCGCTGCTGGCCGTGCTCGGTACTGCAGGCCTGGCCGTTGGCCTGGCGCTGAAGGATTCGCTGTCCAACATCGCTTCAGGCGTGATGCTGGTGACCCTGCGCCCGTTCCGCGTGGGCGATGTGGTGACGGTCGCCGGCCAGACCGGCACGGTACGCGAAGTGCGCATTTTCCAGACCGTCATCACCGGCGCTGACAACCAGCACACCACCATTCCGAACACCCTGATCACCGCGGCGCCGATCATCAACCTCACGGCCGAACCGACCCGTCGCGTCGAGCTGGTGGTCGGCATCGGCTACGACGACGACATCCAGCTGGCGCGCGATACCGCCCTCGCGCTGATGAAAGCCGACCCCCGCGTACTTCAGACGCCGGTGCCGGACGTGGTGGTCTACGAGCTGGGCGCGCACGCGATCAATCTGGGCATCCGCTGCTATGTGAAGTCGGCCGACTGGTTCGGCACGAAGGTGACGCTGCTCGAGCAGATCAAGCTGGGCTACGACAAGGCTGGTATCAACATTCCTTACCCGCAGCAGGACATGCATCTGTACCTGCACGGCAAGGACGGTGGCGTGGTCGAGGCCGACGCGCTGGTGCGCGACACGCCCTGACCGCCGCGCCTCATCCCGCGCTGCGCGCTCGCCGGGCATGGCCCGGCGTTACCTGCTCGACCGGTCGGCACGGGTAGCGCCGGGCCATGCCCGGCGGATGCGGAATCAGGCAGCGACGCTCTTTTCCAGCGTCGGGTAATCGGTGAAGCCCACCGCCCCGCCTCCGAAGAACGTCGCGCGGTCCGGCAGGTTCAGTTCCGAACCTTGGCGCAGCCGCTCCGGCAGGTCCGGGTTGGCGATGAAGGGCCGGCCGAAACCAATCAGGTCAGCCCAGCCTTCGGCCAGTGCCTGCTCGGCGCGCGCGGCGGTGTACTTGCCGGCGTAGATCAGTGTGCCCGGATAGACCATGCGCAGCGCCTGCTTGAATGCCAGCGGCATCGGTGGTGCGTCGTCCCAGTCGGCTTCGGCGATGTGCAGGTAGCCCACGCCCAGCCCGCCCAGCAGGTGCGCGGCCGCCAGATAGGTGGCCTGCGGCGTATCGTCCACCGCCCCCTGCAGCGTGGTCAGCGGCGCCAGGCGCACCCCCACCCGGTCGCCGCCCGCCACCGCGACCACCGCCCGCGTCACCTCACGCAGGAAGCGCAGCCGGTTCTGCAGCGCGCCACCATAGCCATCGGTGCGCTGGTTGGCCTGCGAATCGATGAACTGGTTGATGAGATAGCCATTGGCCCCATGCAGCTCGACCCCGTCAAAGCCCGCCGCCAATGCATTGCGTGCCGCCTGCGCGTAGTCCTCCACGATGCCTGGAATCTCGTCCTCGCGCAGGGCGCGCGGCATCGAGTGCTGGATCATCTCGCCGACGCCGGCCTCCGGGCCGGCACCGGTCGGGTCAACGAACACCTTCACGCCTTCGGCCAGCAGTGCCGACGACGACACCGGCGCCTCACCGTTCGGCTGCAGGGCAACATGCGAAACACGCCCCACGTGCCACAGCTGCGCATAGATGCGCCCGCCGGCCGCGTGCACCGCATCGGTGACCTGGCGCCACCCCTGTACCTGTTGCGGACTATGGATGCCCGGGGTCCAGGCATAGCCCTGGCCCTGCGGGCTGATCTGGGTGCCTTCGCTGATGATCAGGCCGGCGCCGGCACGTTGCGCGTAGTACGCCGCCATTTCGGCGGTGGCAACATTGCCGTGGGCCGCACGCGAACGGGTCATCGGCGGCATCACGATGCGGTTGGGCAGGGTCAGTGCGCCCAGGCGGTGGGGAGTGAACAGCATGTCGGCCATCTCTTGCGGGGGAGTGCCGCAAAGAATGGGGATGGCGCCCGCCGGGCAACAGGCATGGACTGGCAAAACAGTTGTTCCGCCGGGGCAATGATAGGCTCGCCCGCGGTCTCGCCCGGGGTCAGATCCCTTTGCACGGCAAAGGGATCTGACCCCGACACCGGTTACAGCGTCGGCTCGATCAGGGCGCCGCCATGCGCCACGCGGTCATAGCAGGTGCGCACTACATCCTCACCGTACTTGCGCTCCAGCCGGCGCACGATGAAGTGACCGCGTGCCATGTCCTGGTAGTAGTCGGTGAACATGGTGTTGAGCGTGGCGCCGGCGGCAGCACCCACGATGGGGACCGCCTGCGCGGCGAACTTCTCGGTCACCACCACACCGAAACGCGCGGCGACCTTCTCCACCAGCTTGGCCAACAGCTTGCCGGCCTCCTTCGGGGCCACGCCCAGGGTGAGGTCGCGGCCGGTCACCACGCGGCCGGCCAGCTCGGCCGACAGGTGGCGCATCACATCGGTGGTGAAGCCGCGGGCCAGGTAGTAGCCGGTCTCGCTGGCGTCGTCGCGCGGCGAATTGCCGCCCAGCGCGAACACCTCCAGACAGGCCTGGCGGGTGCTGAACTCGGACAGGTCGAAGCCTTCGCTGCGCGCCACATCGGCCACGGCGCGCATCATGATGGTGGTCGACACCGGCAGTTCGATGAACAACGCGGCAAAACCGAAGGCACCGCCGACCGCGCCGGACGTTGCGGCAGCCACCTTGTGCCAGCGGGTGGATGCGCCCTTGCCGGGTGAATTGTCCATGCTCCACAGCGCAGCCTGCGCGGATTTCGACAGCGCCGCCTGCACCGCGCCGTGGATGCGGCTGGACACCGACGTCGGCAGGGCCTTCACTGCGAACTCCAGCGGCGTGCCGACCAGGTTGGCCATGCGCGCGGTCAGGGTCGGCGCCTCCAGCAGTGCCACCGCCCGCTGCAGGTCGGACCAGTCGCGGGCGTCGTGGGCGATATCGCGCGGCAGCAGGATCGGCTCGTTCATGGGCCGATAGTAGCGCCACGCGGTTGAACGATGGGTAGCGCCGGGCCATGCCCGGCGTCGTCGTTCAGGCAGTCGGCAACCCTGAAAGCGCGCCCATGAACCGGCGATAGTGGCGCAGCTCGTTGATCGAATCATGCACGTCGCTGAGTGCGGTATGGCTGCTGTTCTTGCCGACGCCAGCGGCCACGCCCGGCGCCCAGCGCCTGGCCAGTTCCTTCACCGTGGACACATCCAGGTTGCGGTAGTGGAAGTACTTCTCCAGGCGCGGCATCTGCCGGTGCAGGAAGCGGCGATCCTGGCAGATCGAATTGCCGCACATCGGCGACAGGCCAGCCGGAATCCACTCCGCCAGGAAATTCACCGTCTGCGCCTCGGCCTGGGCAAGGGTCACGCTGCTGTCCAGAACGCGCTGCCACAGGCCGGAACGACGATGCTGGTTGCGGTTCCACTCGTCCATCGCCTCCAGCGTCTCCAGCGGATGATGGATGGCGAATTCCGGTCCTTCGGCCAGCACGTTGAGCTGGGCATCGGTCACTACGGTGGCGATCTCGATGATCGAATCGTTGTCGGTATCCAACCCGGTCATTTCCAGGTCGATCCAGATCAATCGCTCGTTGGCCGCGCCGTTCTCCACCATCGTGTCGTCTCGCTGCAGGGCTGGCCCGCGGGCCGCCGGAAAAGGAAAGGGGCGCCCATCATACCCTTTCGCTGCTCATCCCTCGTCCGCCGGGCGTTCCAGCAACAGGGGCGGCTTGCCGCGCTTGGCGCGGAAGTAGTTGGTCAGCCGCGTGCTCGCCTCCTTGGCCAGCACCCCGCCGTGGATCTCCACGCGGTGGTTGTGGCGCGCGTCGCCCAGCAGGTCGAACACACTGCCACAGGCACCGGTCTTCGGGTCGCTGGCACCGTAGACCAGCCGCGACACGCGCGCATGCACGATTGCCATCGCGCACATCGCGCAGGGCTCCAGCGTCACGTACAACGTGCTGCCCAGCAGCCGATGGTTGGCCAGCGCCTTGCCGCCGGCACGCATCGCAACGATCTCGGCGTGCGCGCTGGGGTCGTGCGAAGCGATATTGAGGTTCCAGCCCTCCCCCAGCAGCTGGCCGTCCGCACCGACCAGCACCGCACCGACCGGGATCTCGTCGAACTCGCGCTGCGCGCGCTCGGCCAGCGCCAACGCATGGCGCATCCATTGTTCGTCGGCGTCGTGCACCGGTACACCCGGGGCGTCGGTCATGGCAGTTTCCGTGAGGCGGCGGAGCTCAGGCGCACAGTGTAACGCCGGGCTGCGCAGCGGAAGCCAGAAGAGGTCATACTGCGTTGCCTGCCCGCTTCACGCTCCCGCCCATGACCACCCTGCGCCCCTCGCGCGCCGATGACGGTGCCGCACTTGTCGACCTGTGGCGCCGCGCCGTCGACGCCACCCACGACTTCCTCAGCCCTGAAGACCGCCTGGCCATCGATGCCGAAGTGGCTGGTTTCCTGCCCCAGGCGCCGACCACCGTGGCCGTGGATGCAGATGATCGTCCTCTGGGCTTCATGTTGATCGACGGGACGCATCTGGAAGCCTTGTTCATCGACCCGGACGTGCGCGGCACCGGCATCGGCCGTCAGCTGCTGCAGCACGCACTGGCCCTGCATCCGCAGCTGAGCACCGACGTCAATGCGCAGAATGCGCAGGCAGTGGGGTTCTACCTGCGCATGGGCTTCATCGAGACCGGCCGCTCAGCGCTGGATTCACAGGGCCGTCCGTATCCGCTGATCCATCTTCGGCACGCGGGCTGAACGCCCGCGATCAGTTGGTCGCTTCGAACGCCCGGGAGTAGCGCACCTCTCCCTGCGCCAGTGGCGGCTGCAGGCACAGCGCCTGGAAGTACTCGGCAGGAACGCCCGGCAGCACCAGCCCCGGCTCGGCGCGGAAGCCGAAACGACCGTAGTACTCCGGCTCGCCCAGCAACACGCAGCCTCGCGCGTGCTGCTGGCGAAGGGCCTCGATGGCCGCGCGCATCAATGCGGCACCGATGCCCTGCCCCTGTCGCTCCGGCAGCACCGAGATCGGGCCCAGGCCGTACCAGCCGCTGCTGCCGTCGGACACCGACACCGGCGACACGGCTACATGGCCGAGCAGCCGCTCTTCGTGCACCGCCAGCAGCGAAACCGACAGCTCGCCGCGGGCACGCAGTGCGTCAACGATGAACTGCTCGGTGTGGCTGCTGTGCTCGGCCGTGGCAAAGGCCGCGGCCGTCAGCGCATGGATGCCGTCAACGTCGGCGGGTGTTTCAGGACGGATGAGAAAGCTCACAGAGCACCTCGTTCAGTGCGGCAGACCCGGCCAGCGGGCCCGCACAAAGTGAGAAGGTTCGATACGACGCGCGGACGACACTCTCCAACATGAAAAACCACGCTCGGCAGGCGCCTGCGTGCTGCAGGCGCGCGCACGTTATCCAGCCCCCTGCGGCGGGTCAATCTCGGCGCCAGCGCGATTGGGCGATAATCCAGCCTCCAGCAGCAGGAGGCAACGATGGACTGGGTCGTACAGGCGCGCGCATTGGCAAGCGAAGCCCATACCGGGCAACAGGACAAGGCCGGACGGCCCTACATCGAACATGTCGCGCGAGTGGCGGCCGCAATCCATGACGACGACACGGCGAAGGCGGCCGCGTGGCTGCACGACGTGGTGGAGGATTGCCCAGAGTACGCGCCCCGGCTGGCGGCCTTTCCGGCGCCGATCCGGGACATCGTGACCCTGCTCAACCGGCACAGCGCTGCCGACGCCCAGCATTACTACGCAGGCATCCGCCAGCACCCACGGGCATTGAAGGTGAAGCTGGCCGACATCGCCGACAACGCCCATCCACGCCGGTTGCTGCAGCTGCCGCCGGAGGTGGCCAACCGCCTGCGTGGCAAGTACGCCGCCGCATTGGCCGCCCTCGGTAGCCGCAGCGCATCCACGGACGTGCCGGACCCGGCAGCCGCCCGCCTGCTGTCGTTGATGGAGGCGGCGCGCACGCTGGTTCAGCTGGCTGACGAGGCCGGTGCAGGCGCTCCTGCCAACTGCGACGATTCCCCCACGCAGGCGCAGGCGCTGATCAGGGTGCGTGACATCGTGCTTGCCGAACTCGAAGCGCAGATGACGCCGGAAGCGTTCCTTCTCTGGAGCGACATGTACGTGCTGGCCTGACCCGCCTCGGGGCGCGGTCGGCACCACCTGCCAAACGCTGATTCTTGGCAGCCGGCGATGACCCCTGTTGCGGTGCAGCAGTACAATAGCCTGCTCCCCCGCCCCCTGCGCCCCCGCATGAGCCCCAATTCCTCCCTGGCCGCGCAGCTGACGCCCCGCCAGCGCACCCTGATCATCCTCGCCCTGTCGCTCGGCGGCTTTGCCATCGGTACCAGCGAGTTCGCCAGCATGGGCCTGATGCTGGAAATCAGTCGTGGCCTGTCGATCACCGAAACACAGGTCGGCCATCTCATCAGCGCCTACGCCATCGGCGTGGTGGTCGGTGCACCGGTCCTGGCGTTTGTCGGCGCCAGCTTCCCACGCCGTCGCCTGCTGCTGGCGCTGATGGGCTTCTATGCAGTCGGCAATCTGGCCAGCGCGCTGGCACCGAACTACGCCACCATGCTCATCGCGCGCTTCGTCGCGGGTCTTCCGCATGGCGCTTACTTTGGCGTGGCGATGCTGGTAGCGGCGGCGATCAGCCCGGCCGGCCAGCGCGGCCAGGCGATGTCGCGCGTGCTGCTCGGCCTGTCCATCGCCATCCTGATCGGCAACCCGCTCACCACCTGGCTGGGCCAGCAACTGAGCTGGCGTACGGCGTTTGCGCTGGTCACCCTGCTGGCCATTGCCACCGTTGCGATGATCGCGCGCTTCCTGCTGCCCGACCCGGAGGAGGTGCGCACCTCGCCGATGCGCGAGCTGCGCGCCTTCAACACCACGCAGGTATGGCTGGCACTGGCCATCGGTGCGGTCGGATTCGCCGGCATGTTCTGTGTGTTCACCTATCTTGCGCCGACCCTGGTGCAGGTGACCGGGGTTGCCGAATCGTGGATGCCGCTCGCCGTGGGTGTGTTCGGCATCGGCGCCATCATCGGCAACATCGCCGGCGGCTGGCTGGTGGACAGATTCCACTTCAAGGCCGCCGCGCTGGTACTGGCGTGGTCGATCGTGATGCTGCTGCTGTATCCGCTGGCTGCGCAGTCGGTGTGGACCATCGGCCCGATGATCATCACCGTGGGCACCATGGGTGCGCTCGCCGCCGTGCTGCAGACCCGCCTGATGGATGTGGCGGGAGAAGCGCAGACGCTGGCTGCGGCCTCCAACCATGCCGCGTTCAACACCGCCAACGCGCTGGGGCCGTGGCTGGGTGGCATGGCCATCAGCGCCGGCTTCAGTCCCGCCACCACCGGCTATGTCGGCGCAGCCACGGCCTTCGGTGGCTTGCTGCTGTGGTGCGTAGCGGTGATGCTGGAAAAGAACCGCGCACGCACGGTCGCCCGCAGTCACTGACACTGCTGTCCTGCGGCCGTCCCGCAGCGCCGCACGCGGCAGGCAGGCCTGCGGCGGCCGCCGACGGGACTACACATGGCGTGGATATCCGTTCGGGCAGACTTCGATCAACACCCCCTGGTCGATCGTCCGGACCGCAATGCCTCCCCGCCGTGCCCCTGCCCACCATGACGCGGTCGCCCTGCAGGCCGGCGTGCTGGGCAGTGTGCTGGGTATCGCGCTGTTCAAGGCGTCCGCCCTGTCAGCCATTGCTGCAGGGTCACTGATGACCATCGGCCTGTGGCTGCTCACCTGCGTCCTGCTGGCGGCCTGGGCCCTGGCCGCCTGCCTGGCCTGCCTGGCCTTGAGCCGACGGGTCTTCATGCTGATGCTCGCGCTGTCCGCACTGTTCATGATCTGCGTCGCGTAGCCCGCAGATGCCACAACCGCAGAGTATCGCCACACTTGTTATTGAATAACAAGTGCAGGCAGACCGATTGCGTCGGCACGGGGTCACATCATTGAATTAGGCACCCCCTCTTTCCAGGATGCCGTCCATGCCGATCTGCTCCGCCCCCGCCGCGCTGCGCGCCTCGGTCTGTGCCGTCATGTTCGCCTCGCTCGCTGCCTGCGCCACCTATGACGACACGGCCATGCATTCGGGCTGCCAGGAGTCACCGCACCTGAAGGACCTGCCGCCGCAGGTCGCCGCACGCGAAAGCCGCTGCAACAAGAGTCTTGAAGTCTGGTCCAGCGAGCGCAAGGGCGATGACACGCCGCTGGATCTGAGCGGCAAGAAGAAGGAGCTCTGAAGGAAGGAGCTCTGACGGTGGGGCGTCTTGATCCGGTCGATGCACGCAGCTGACTGCACCGTCACGGGTGGCAGGCGAGGATGCGGACGTGTACTACTCGCGAGCGGTTATGTCCCACCCTGTCATCCGCGCTTTCGAAGCCGTCTTCAACCTGTCCGGTGGCGTTGAACGCATCACCGCGCTCACCGTCACCTGCCACCATTGCGCGGAGACCACCTCCGCCAGTGAGGACACATTGCTGCAGCTGCCAGGCGGTGCCCTGTTCCGCTGCGAGCGTTGCGGCTGCCACCAGCCGATCAGCCATGCGCGTGTTTCGGAGTGGCAGCTCCCGTCGCTGCTGGGGGTATGAGGCGATGGAGCTGACCGCAGCGCAGATCAGGATCCTGCAGGACATCGCCGACGCGCAGCCGGTGCGCGGTGACGCTGCGACCTGGGCAGTGAATGCGGGCTTTGCGGTGCAGGCCGAGGATGCGGACATCGACCTGACGCCGGCAGGCCGGCACGCCCTGGCCGGGCAACCAGGCCAGGAGCCAGGCTAGCCGCTGCGGTTGCCCCGACCCATTGGCGATGTGCAGGCCCTGCTGACATCGGTTCGGCTATGCTGCCGCACCTTCCCGCGCCGACGGCCATGCATCCTTTCCCCCTTCCCGTCTCCGCACCCGACCAGCTTGCCTATCGCCTGCTGCAGGACAGCGACTGGGCACGCTCGCCGGCGGCGGCACAGGCGCCCTGCGAGCTGCGCACGCTGCTTGCGATGATCCTCGACTCTCCGGAACCTCTGTGGATCGCCTGGGGCCTGAGCGAAAAGGCATTCTTCTTCAACGATGCCTACCTGCCGATGCTGGGTGACAAGCTGCACGGCGCCATGGGCAACCGCCTGGACGTGGTGTGGTCTGACGTCTGGGCCGATGTGGAGCATGCCATCGATGCGGCGTTCGCGGGCCGCAGCCGCAGCTTCAAGAACCTGCCGCTGATGATGGACCGCGACGGCACGCTGCGCGAGACCTTCTGGACCTTCTCCTATTCGCCTCTGCGCGATGCCAGCGGTGCCGTCGCCGGGATCATCTGCGTGGTCAGCGAGCAGACCGAACGCGTGATCGAGCGCGACCTGCACAGCCGCCAAGTGGCCGCGATCACCGAACAGGCGCGCGAGGCGCACCTGGAACTGGTGCGGGCCCGTGAGCAGCTCAGGCAGTCGCAGAAGCTGGAAGCCATCGGCCAGCTCACCGGAGGCGTCGCGCACGACTTCAACAACCTGCTGCAGGTCATCACCGGCTCGGTGGACATGCTGCTGCATACCTGGCCGGCGGAAGATCCGCGACGCCGCTACGTGCAGGCAATCGGCAATGCGTCGGACCGGGCCACACGGCTGACAGCGCAGCTGCTGGCCTTCTCGCGCCGGCAGAGCCTGTCACCGGAGGTCTTCGACCTGTGCGAGAGCGTGCAGGCCCTGTCGGACATCATCACCACGGTACTGGGGGCACGCATCCAGGTGTCGGTCAACCTGCCTGATCGCCCGCTGCCGGTGCTGCTGGACCGCACCCAGCTGGACACCGCGCTGATCAACATCGCCGTCAATGCGCGCGATGCGATCGACGGCCACGGCACGGTCACCATCGACGTCGAGCAGGTTACCGCGGTGCCTTCGGTCCGCTTCGCGGCACCGCTGAAAGGTGACTTCGCCGCCATCAGCGTGACCGATACGGGCACTGGCATCGACCCTGGCGTGGTGGATCGCATCTTCGAACCCTTCTTCACCACCAAAGGTATTGGTGCCGGCACCGGCCTGGGCCTCAGCCAGGTATTCGGTTTCGTCAAGCAGTCCGAAGGCGAGGTGGACGTGAAGAGCGAGGCTGGCGTCGGTACCCGGTTCACGCTGTATCTGCCGCTCACCCGTTCCGGCGAGACGGTGGCGCGGCCGGCGGCACAGCCGGGCCTGCTGCACGGGCACGGGCTGTGCGTGCTGGTGGTGGAGGACAACGTGGATGTGGCCGAGTTCGCGGTCGGAGCCCTGCGCGAACTCGACTATGAGGTGGTACTGGCCCGCAACGCCAATGAGGCACTTGCCGAACTGGAACAGGACGCCACGCGGTTCCATGTGATGTTCAGCGACGTGGTGATGCCCGGCACCAACGGCCTGGAACTGGCCCGGCACGTGCGTGATCGCTTTCCGGATCTGCCCATCATCCTGACCAGCGGCTACAGCGAGCTGCTGGCACGCGACCCCGGCCACGGCTTCACCCTGCTGCGCAAGCCCTACTCGCTCAAGCAGCTCGCCGTCGTGATGACCGAGGCCGCGGGCCGGAGGGAGGTTGCGACGATACGGGCGTAACGTCCTCCGCACGTGCCCAGACGTCCATCGCGCCATCAGGGAATAGGCACAGCATCACTGCAAATGCTAATCTTTCTCATTTGCGGTTGCCAATCCCCTCCCATGACCCTGTTCCCGCTCCGCCGCCGCGCGCTGTGCGCGGCCCTCGCCCTGCCCCTGGCACCCCTGGCACAGGCCGCCGCCCCACCCACCACCGCGACCACCCAGCTCGACAAGGTCGAAGTGCGTGGCCGTGCTCAGACGCTGTACCGGGTTGACGACGCCGCGGTTGGCACCCGCACCGATACCCCGCTGGAGCTGGTGCCGCAATCGGTGCAGGTGGTGCCGCGCGAGTTGATCGACGACCAGGCTGCGCGCCAGGTGACCGACCTGTACCGCAGCATCAGCGGCATCAGCTTCTTCAGCTATGCGGGCGTGACCCTGCGTGGCTTCCGGCAGGAAAACGTGCTCTATGACGGCCTGCGCGGCGACCCGTATGCGGGCTTCGCGGTGCCCCAGCTGTTCAACATCGAGCGGGTGGAGGTGCTGAAGGGTCCGGCCGGCGCACTGTATGGCGGTGGTGATGCCGGCGGCGTCATCAATTATGTGACCCGCAAACCCCGGGCCACGGCTGAGCGCCGCATCGAAGTCCAGCTGGGCAACGAGGATTTCCGCGCCGGCTCGGTCGAGGCCACCGGCCCCCTGGATGCGGCCGGCCGCGTGCGCTACCGCGCCGGTCTGTACGGCGACACCGAGCAGGGTGTGCGCTGGAACACCGACAGCGAAAGCGTGATCGGCGATGCATCGTTGGCCTTCGATGTGGGCGATACCGGCGAGCTGACCCTGCAGTTCACCGACATCACCCAGAACCTGGGCGGCAACCGCCTGCGGGGTGTACCGGTGAATGACGCAGGTACGTTCCTGACCGATCGCCGCTGGAACCACAATGAGGCCAGCGACTTCCTCGACATGCGCGCGAAGGTCGCCCTGGCGCAGTATCGCTTCGCGCCGGCCTCGAATCTGGATGTGGATTTCGCCGCGCGCTGGTTCACCAACAACGAGCATCAGATGTATCACGAGCCGATGGGGCTGATCGACCGTGATCGCGATGGCGTGGCCGAGTGGATGACGCGCCAGCTGCGCAACCAGATCCGCGACAACGAGGCGTTTACTGTCAACGGCAATGCCGTGTGGCGGGTCAGTACCGGCCGCATCGAGCATAAAGTGCTGTTCGGCGCTGACGTGTACCAGCTTGATGCCGACTTCACCGCGCAGACCGCCAACAGTGCCGACCTCGCGCGCGGTGCGGGCCCGGTGCGTGGCATCGACCTGTTCAATCCAGTGTATGGCGCCAGCACCTGGCACGACTACGCTCTGACTACCCTGCCCTGGCGCAGCACCTCCACGCGCAGCACCCGCTACGGCGGCTACCTGCAGGACGAACTTGCGCTGGGCACGCGCTGGCATGTGCTGGCCGGCCTGCGCTGGGATGGCTTCAAGGACGAGGATCGCCTCGGCGGCAGCAGCGTGGATGGGCACGACCTCAGCTGGCGGCTGGGCAGCACTTTCACTGTGCGCGAGGGGCTGAACCTGTACGCGAACGTGGCCAGCGGATTCGTGCCACAGAGCGCGGCCAACCAGGACCGTGCTGCCGGCGGCCCGTTCGACGCTGAACGCAGCAAACAGTGGGAGATAGGCATGAAGTCGCTGCTGGCCGAGCGTGTGACCCTGAACATGGCGGCCTACCGCATCGACCGCAGCAACATCGTGCAGGCCACCGGCGAAGTGACCGCAGGCGTGAACCAGCTCGCCGCGCTGGGCCTGGTGCGCAGCACCGGCATGGAACTCGATCTGCTGGCCGATGTGACCGATCGCTGGGTGGTGAACCTCACCTACGCGTACAACGACGCACGGGTGAAGGATGCGGGCCCGAACGGCATCACCAACGCCTCCGGAGACCGCTTCGCCAATGCACCGCGCAACACGCTCGGCCTGTGGACGCGTTACGACCTGCCTGCGCTGAACTCGGCCATTGGTTTCGGTGCCGACCATGTCGGCGAGCGCATCAGCCTGGACGGGCAGAGCGTGAAGGCCTACACCGTGTTCGACATGAGCTGGAAGACCACGTGGAAGCAGTGGCAGTTCCAGGCCAACGTCAAGAACCTGTTCGACAAGGTGTATGCGGCCAGTGGCTTCATTGCGCGCAACGGGCACTTCCCCGGGGAACCGCGCCGGGTGTACGTGCAGGCGGCCTACCGCTTCTGACGGGCGGTCGCGCTGCCGGCCCCGCGCAGCGGCCGGCAGCCTGCAGCACCTGCGTTACCGGGCGGGCGCCGCCGGCACCAGCACGCCATCCTTGAACGAAAGCGGGATGGTCACCGCCCCCTGCGGCGATGACAGCTGAAGGGTCAGCGACTGGCGGGCCGACGTGCAGGACGAGGCGATGCCCTGGAACCAGGAGCGCTCCGGTACCTGTGCATTGATGGCCTGCAGCTGCGCGGCAGGAACCGCGACGCCATCCACCTTCAGGCCAGTCAACCTGACCGGACCCGGTGATTCCACCACGAGCTCGAACACGCGGCTGCCACAACTCATCTGGTGCTGCGAGGTATAGCGGTTGGCAGGCAGCCCATCTTCGCTGCGCAGCACCGCCAGCCCTGGCGAATCGGCACGCGCCACCGGCGCACAGGCTGCTGCGCCCACGGCCAGAACGGCCACCGCCCATGCGGCCTCTATCTTCATAGCGTCGTACCCAGCGTTTCCGCATCGCGGTCGTTGAAATCATACTCACGGGTCACACCATCGGGCCCGATGATGTAGTAGCGGAACTCTTCGGCATTCATGCCGTTGTCGCGCAGCAGATCGGCCACACCCCAGTCCCCGCCCTCATAGGCCACGCCGCCAACGGTGCGGTTGTCGGACGGGTACTTGTTGACCTCATGCGTCTCCGACGGGAAGACCCCGGCCGGATGGGAATGGATGATGCCCACCACCTGGCCCGGCGAGATGCCCCACTCCAGCAGCGGATAGCTGATGGCCCCGGGATTGCTGGCATCACCGCGCGCCAGTGGGCTGGTCTTGATTTCACCGGTCACTGCGTCGCGGTAGATCACCGTGCCCAGCTCCTGGCTCTGATAACCCGGATCGGCCTTGATCAGTGCCTCCACCTCACGCGCGACGGTGTCAGCCTGTGCATCGACCTGCTCATACGCGCTCGGCGGCGCTTCGCCACCGCCACCGCCGCCACCACCGCCATCGCCATCGCCAGGGTCCCACGGATCGGTCCAGTCTGGCGGATCGATATCCGGCCAGCCGCCGTCATCGGGCGGCAACGCATCCACCGGCGGCAGATCGGTGGTATCCATCTGCGCACCGCCAGAAACCAGTGCGAGCTCCTCCAGCGACAGCTCGCGAATTCCATTTTCCTGCATGCGTGCAACTCCTTGCTTCGAGCGTGAGGTGTGGTGTTTAGCGCAGCAACTGCGTGAAGGTCAAATAGCACATTCGCATTACTTCAAGATGAAGAATCGTCGTTGCGCAAGTGCGATGCGCCTTCATTCTTGTCGTTTATCACCCTTCCGTCCGAATCAGATTTTTCTGACAGAGCACCGCCCACTTCGTGTGATAAATGTCGGAGC